>JBCCRZ010000037.1:0-18514 GCA_039200855.1 Cyanobacteria bacterium P01_D01_bin.44
CCCAACAACAGGTGGTCAACCTCAACGACACCCATCGAAAAATCTTGCGATTTCTCGGGTCTGCTTCTCAGCAATACTACTTGCTGAGTTGAGGGTTAGCTTTATTGTCAATGTGACACTTGTAAAGTGCGGAATGTCGGCAGGATGTCTATGGTATTGGCTTTATCACGGCGGACACGATTGCCCGAAATCTGGGAATTGCACCGGGGTCACCATTCCGCTATCGCAGTGGGCTGGTGCATGTGCTCAACGCAGCGGCGGAAGACGGGCATTGCTTTTTGCCCCAGGCGGAGCTGGTGGCCAGCGGGGTGAAATGTCTGAGCCTTGATGAACATCAACCGGACCCTGAGCAGCTAACCCAACTGATCGCAGGGATGGCCCAGGATGGAGCGCTGATGCAGCAACGGCAGGCAGACCAGACAGCCTGCTATGCACCGGCGTTTTACCAGGCGGAGCGAAACCTGGCTGAGCGGGTGAAGACGCTATTCGCCGAACCCTTGAAGGTCGATATGCCCAGGGTCCATCGCTGGATAGAGCGGTTTATTGCGGCGACAGAGATGCCCCTGTCTGAGGAGCAACAGCAGGCGGTAGAGATGGCGGCCAGTCAGCGGGTGTGCATCCTCACCGGGGGACCGGGCACCGGCAAGACCTTTACCACCCGCACAATTGTGGCGCTGTGGCATGCGATGGGGAAGACAATTGCCCTGGCCTCGCCCACAGGTCGAGCGGCGCAGCGGCTCAGTGAGGTGACGCGCAAAGAGGCAAAGACGATTCACCGGCTGCTGGAGTTTGACCCCAGGAGGATGCGATTCAAGCGGGTCGGTGTCAGCTTCGCCTGCGACGGATTGTCTGTGGCTGAGGGCACCGGAACCGGCGGATGGGGTACAGGGGATTCAGGATGTGATTCGTGAGCTGATTCCCGCTTTAGGATTTGAGGCGGCGAGGGATGTGCAGGTGCTGTGCCCGATGACGCGGGGGGAGGTGGGGACGCGCAATCTGAATCAGGTGCTACAGGGGTTGCTGAATCCGCCTGGGCCAAACCGGGCTGAGATCAGTCGGGGGAGCCTCACGTTGCGGGTGGGGGACCGGGTGATCCAGCAGGTGAATGACTATAACCGGGATGTGTTTAATGGGGACCTGGGAACGATTACGGGCATTGACCTGGAGGAGCAGGAGGTGACGGTACAGTTTGAGGGGCGCAGTGTCACCTATGATCGGGCTGATTTGAATGAGATCACGCTGGCTTGGGCGGTGACGATTCACAAGAGTCAGGGGTCAGAGTATCCGGTGGTGATTGTGCCGATGTATATGCAGCACTATCTGATGCTGAGTCGGAATCTGTTGTATACGGGGTTGACTCGGGCGAAGCGGCTGGCGATTTTGGTGGGGCCGAAGAAGGCGATTGGGTTGGCGGTGAGGCAGGTGAAGGCGAAAGAGCGGTATACGCTATTGAATCAGAGGTTAGTAGGCTCAGTGTAGAGGCATTTGATTTTTGCATGTCTGAATATACACCAAGCAAGCGAGTGATACGTAAGCTATTTTGCAGATTTTTGGGGAAACTTAGATAAAAGCATCAACTACACTTGAAATTTTGACGGAAAATAACGTTCAACATTTGGAATCCTAAATGCCCGGGTGTCGATAGATACCCTATGTTCTGGGTCTAAATGTTTTGAAGCAGTTCCCACCATGAGTGAAGCCGATACCTGTAGACAATATGTAGTGCCCAAGTTACAGGCAGTCGGTTGGGAGCAAGATCCCCATTCCATTGCTGAGCAGCGTACCTTCACAGATGGTCGGATTGTATTGTCACAGCAGGGTAGCCGCCGTCGCAAGAAAAAACGGGCGGATTACATTTTGCGCTATACCCGTGATTTTCCGATTGCGGTGGTGGAGGCCAAGCCGGGGAAAACAGCTGCCATTGCAGGATTGCAACAGGCTAAGGACTATGCAGAAATTTTGGGGTTAAAGTTTGCCTATGCGACCAATGGTCATGACATTCTAGAGTTTGACTATACGACAGGACAGCTTAGCCAGATAGACACCTTCCCTAGCCCAGAAGTACTGTGGGCCAGACTGTGTGCTGATCAGGGAATTGAGGATGAGAAGGTGGCGGAGATGCTGCTTTCACCTTTTAACCTGGCTAGTGGTCGAATGCCCCGGTACTACCAAGAAATTGCCATTAATCGGGTGGTGCTGACAATTCTGCAGGGTCAAAAACGGATGCTGCTGACTATGGCAACGGGCACAGGCAAGACGATTACGGCATTTCAGATTTGCTGGAAACTTTGGAATAGCCGTTGGAACCGGGATGGGGAGTATCGACGACCGAAGATTTTATTTTTGGCGGATCGTAACGTGCTCGTGGACGATCCGAAGGATAAGACGTTTACGCCCTTTGGTGATGCTCGCTGGAAGTTGGAAGGTGGAGAAATCAATCAGGGTCGGGAGATGTACTTTGCCATTTATCAGTCTTTGGCAGAGGATGAGCGGCGACCGGGATTGTACAAAGAATATGCGCCAGACTTTTTTGACTTGATCATTGTAGATGAGTGTCATCGGGGCAGCGCCCGCAATGACAGTAGCTGGCGCACCATTTTGGAGTATTTTCATCCGGCCTATCAGTTGGGGCTGACGGCTACACCCCGGCGGGACGATAACGTGGATTCGTATCAGTATTTTGGCAATCCACTGTATACCTATTCCCTCAAACAGGGCATTGAGGATGGATTTCTGGCACCGTACCGCGTGCATCGAGTGATTAGTAGCTGGGATCAACAGGGGTATGAACCCAGTGAGGCGGAACGGGAAAAGTATGGTCGCACGATTCCAGAGGGAGCGTTTCAGACGAAGGACTTTGATCGGGCCATTGTGCTGAAAAAGCGGACGGAAACTATTGCCAAGCATTTAACGGAGCATCTGCAGAGTACTGATCGCATGGCGAAAACTCTGGTGTTTTGTGTGGATGAGGAACATGCGGCGGATATGTTGCTGGAGCTGTCGAAGCTGAACAGTGACCTGGTGAAGAAGTACCCAGAATATATCTGTCGCGTCACCTCTACCGAAGGCAGTATTGGCCGAGGACATTTGAGCACCTGCCAGGACGTAGAAACTGACTCGCCTGTGATTTTGACCACCTCAAAGATGCTGACAACGGGGGTGGATATTCCCACCTGTAAGAATGTGGTGCTGATGCGGGTGATTAACTCCATGACGGAGTTTAAGCAAATCATTGGCCGGGGGACACGGGTGCGGGAGGACTACGGCAAGCTGTTTTTTAGCATCCTTGACTATACGGGCAGTGCCACCAGGCTATTTCGGGATGATGACTTTGATTGAGATCCGGACCTGCTGACGGAGGAGGAAATGGATGAGGTGGGTCATCTACGTCCTGGCTCGGTGCGGGTAGTGGAGAAACGTCAACTGGACCCGGAGCCCATTGACCCACTGGAGGAAATCAAGAACGACGACACCAGCACCATGCCCCGGAAGTACTACGTGGACGGTGGTGAGGGTCGTATCCTTAAAGAAATGGTGTATGACCTGGATGCAGAGGAGCATAGGCTGAAGCTGGTGAAGCTGATTGACTACACCAGTGATGAGCTGCGGGCATTGTATCCGTCGGATGTGGAGGTGCGGCAGCAGTGGGCAGACCCAGGGCAGCGGCAGGATATTGTGAACCTGCTACAGGATAAGGGCATTGACATTGACGAACTAAAGGAAGCGGCAAACCAGCCGGATGCGGACCCGTTGGATTTGCTGTGTCACATTGCCTTTGATAGCCCATTGCTGACGCGGCGGCAGCGGGCGGAGAAGCTCCGGCGGGAAAAGCAGGACTTTTTTGATACCTATGGGCTAGAAGCTCGGGCAATTTTAGAAGCGCTTCTGGAGAAGTATGCGGAGCATGGTACAGAGCAGTTTGCGTTTCCGGATGTGCTGAAGGTACCGCCGATTTCGGAGTATGGCAATGTGGTGGAGATTTCGGAGTATTTTGGAGGACCAGAAAAGTTGCTAGGAGCGGTTACGCAGCTTCAATCATTGCTGTATGCAGCTTAAAGCCATTCCCATAGAAATTAACTGGAAACGGGTACGGGCTTAATGGGCTGATAGGTTGGTCCTGAAAAGGGTTCAAAATCATCTGACCAAGTCGCGGTTAGACTACAGAGCAAACGAAACTGTAGCGGCGTGGGTGGAGGATTGACCCGCTCTACGGTCACATTAGCTTGACTCGGAAAACGAGTCACTAATTCAAAGAAATCTTGTGTCAGATAGCGAGGACAGTAACCTACGAGGTGTAAATCCGGTGTTCTGACAATTAAAGCACGGGAATCGAAAGCATTCTGGATATCGTGGGTGATTAGCAGTTGATCTCCGGCATTTAGAGTGTTTACATACTGCTGGTCATCTTCGGGAAAGTGTCGCAGACCATGGGTAAAAAAATGAATGTGGTAACTGCCGTCATCGGTGCGTTCCGGCTTTGGAAAAACCTCAAAATTATCGGTTTGCCGCTTGCCACCGCTGCGGGCCAATAATGCGATGGGATCATCTTTGTGTTCAGGAATATTGAGCCACTCCACGAAGTCAGGAAAATCGGGACGAGAAGCCCGCAACAGCCGATTAGCAAATAGGGGAAATAGCTCAACGGAGGTGTACTGATGGTAGAAATCTGGAAATGGATAAACCGGCTGAAAATTAGCCTTTTGATGAGCATCTAGCGCACCCTGCAAATAAGCAAAATGATATAGCCCGTCTTGCTGAGTCAGCTGACCAACTGGAAACCAGGCACGGGAGTCAGGATCTTGCCATGTAAGAAACAGGGTTTTCAACTGAGGTCCTCCTGAAGGTTGAGCAGTCGGGTCTGGTTAAAACTGAGCATTTGCGCAGTGAATTCACATGCTACGGGCGATATCCGATGTTCAGGGATACGCCTGATACAAGCGTTCACTTCAGTATCGGTAATGTGTGCCAGATGATTCAACCATACTGCCGCTGATTTAGGATACTTTTTCGCAATCTTTGCAAATGTATCGAATGTCGTGATTGTCCGTTTATCAGTGACTTGCTCATAGAAGGCTGAACGAGATTTTTGCGCGTAGTTTTCGACCATTTTATTTTGCAGACGGTTTTGTCGCTTAGCATCCTGCAGTTCTCTGCCTAGACAAGACGCATGGTCATAAGTGGGGGCTAAGTGAGGAATGCCCTGGGGCAATTGCAGCACGAATCCCCAATTTTCATGATGGCGATCCCCATTCCCAATCCATGCATCTAGCAGCAGGTACCCAACAAAGACGCTGACGGGGCTGTTGATGCCATCAGGGGCAGACCAGTTGAGCGGCAGACGTAATCCTTCCAGGGAAAGTGCATTGATGACGCTTGTTAGCGTGTGTTGTGACTGATTGTAGGCAGTGTCTCTTGGATAGCTGGATACTAAGCCTGCTAGAATATCGTTGCCATGGAGCAAGGTCGTGTTAGCGGTTAAAAAAGTGGGTGACACGATGCCAGGATGATCTTGCCAGCTGGCTAACTCGTAGCGTGCATGGGGTAGCCCTAGCAAATTGCATAGCTCAGCCGCTATTTTTTCTGACCAGTCTTCGCCAGTATTGGGGCGAGCCATTTTAAACAAACACTGGCCTAATTCAGGATGCCTGAGCCAAAACTTGTACTTAGTCCCCATGGGTTCTTGCGCCTGGGCTGCATCGGCTGAAATCTCAATAATGGGAAAAGGCTCAGGCATTGCAATTCATTGCATTTTGGGCAACTAACAGGCTAAGGCAAGCGGCTTATCAGTTACTCTGTACTGATGATAATTTTACAATCTTGATTTTATGGCGAAGCGCGCCCCCAAAAGTAAAGCCCCGTTAACCACAGCCCAGCAGATGGGCAGCATTTTGAAATCTTGCCGCGACATTATGCGCAAAGATAAGGGGCTCAATGGGGATCTGGATCGCTTGCCGATGATCACCTGGATCATGTTTCTGAAGTTTTTTGATGACATTGAGCAGCTGCGGGAAACGGAGGTACTGCTAAAAGGAAAGTCGTTTAAGGCGGCACTACAGCCCCCCTATCGCTGGCGAGACTGGGCTGTAGAGCACGCCAAGGCAATGACTGGGCCAAGTTTAATGCAGTTTATCAACCAGGATGAGGTCACATTACCGGGTGGCGATGCTCGCGGTGCAGGCTTATTTGCCTATTTGAGATCGCTGCAGGGCAGTGATGGCAGAGACCGTCGGGATGTGATCGCAACGATTTTTAAGGGTATCTCGAATCGGATGGAGAGCGGCTATTTGCTGCGGGATGTGGTCAACAAGATTAATGAAATCCAGTTTCAGTCCTCGGAAGAGATTCATACGCTGAGCCGACTGTATGAGTCGATGCTAAAGGAAATGCGGGATGCAGCCGGGGACTCGGGAGAGTTTTATACCCCACGTCCGGTGGTGCAGTTTATGGTGAAGGTGCTAGCCCCACAGTTGGGGGAAGTGGTGCTTGATCCGGCCTGTGGTACAGGGGGCTTCTTGGTAGAAGCGTTTGAGTATCTGAGCCAACAGTGCCAGACAGTGAAAGATCGGCAACGGCTGCAAACGACAAGTCTGATCGGTGGGGAGGCTAAGTCGCTTCCCTATTTGCTGGCGCAGATGAATTTGTTGTTGCATGGGTTAGAGACACCCAACATTGATCCGGGAAACTCCCTGCGGCATAAGCTAACGGAGCTGGGGGACAAAGACCGGGTAGATGTGATTTTGACGAATCCGCCCTTTGGTGGTGAGGAGGAAAAAGGGATTCAGGGTAACTTCCCGGATGATAGGCAGACGAGTGAAACAGCACTGCTGTTTTTGCAGTTGATTATGCGGCGGCTGCGGAAGCCCAAAAAAGGACAAGCGCCAGGACGCGCCGGGGTAGTTGTGCCCAATGGCACGCTGTTTGGGGATGGAGTAAGTGCGCGGATTAAAAAACAACTGCTGACCGAGTTTAATTTGCATACCGTTGTGCGGTTGCCCAATGGGGTGTTTGCTCCGTATACGAGCATTCCCACAAATCTGTTGTTTTTTGACCGCAGCGGGCCAACAGAGAAGATTTGGTACTACGAGTTGCCGCTGCCGGAGGGACGGAAGAACTATACGAAGACTAAGCCAATACAGATTAATGAGTTTGATGACTGTGTGGCCTGGTGGGAAAAGCGGGAAGCGAATGAGCGAGCGTGGACCTATGATTTTGGGGCGGCTCATAGGGCAGCACTGGCTAAGGCTGAGCCCCACTGGCAAACGGCTAAAGCAGCCCTGGCGCGGGTAAAAGCGTGGGGCAAAACAATTAAGGAGTTGGACAATGAGATCAAGGCCCTGACGGCTTCGCTAGAGACGGAAAGCGTTAAGAAAACTGAGATCAAAAAGCAGATAAAAGCGCTGAAGGCGGAGCTGAAGCAGGCAAAAGTTGAAGAAAAAGAGCAGCAGGAGCTGGCCAAGACAGAACAAAAGCTGGGGGATGATGCTTACTGGCCTGTCTTTAATCTGGATCAAAAGAATCCCAACGGTGAAGAGGCATTTGAGCATCGGCCACCAGAGGAGCTAGTAGCGGATATTTGGGCTAAAGAACAACAAATACTAGAAATTTTAGGTGAGATCAAAGATATTCTAAAAAGCTAAATTTCATAGACATTTGCCTATTTTAATCACTATTCTTATGCTGCGATTATCTTTTCACCAAACCAAAGCAGAAATGATGGTTAGAGTAGCTTCTAGCCTTATTTTCAAAAGTTTGATTGAACATGGTGAAAAAGTTGTGAAGCTATCAGAGATTTCTGAGAAACCTCAATATGGCTTTACAGCCAGTGCAGAACAGCAGAACGTCGGCCCAAAACTTGTTCGTATTACAGATCTCAAGGATGGCAGCATCAATTGGAATAGTGTTCCTTACTGTAAATGTACTGAACCAGAAAAATATTGGCTTGAACCTAACGATATTTTGTTTGCAAGGACAGGAGCTACAACTGGTAAAACACATTTAGTTCAAGATGCACCTAATGCAATATACGCCTCATACTTAATACGACTGAGGCCATCTAAGGATATATTGGCTGCCTATTTATATTCTTTTTTTCAGTCGGATCTTTATTGGGGACAGATCCTTGAGGAAAAAGAGGGTTCAGCACAGCCTAATGTGAATGCTAAAAAGCTGGTCAATATTCAAGTCCTTATAGTTGAGCCGAATATTCAAGATGCTGTCAGTATGTTTCTATCGGCAGTTAGAGAACGCCAGTATGATAGGTTGGCCTGCTTACCTGAATTACCGTCTCCAGTTGCTGAGCAACGGCGAGTTGTGACGCGGATTGAGGAGTTGGCGGCCAAGGTTGAAGAGGCGCGGGAGTTGCGATCTACAGCGATTTTAGAGCTTGACGCGTTTCAAAGGTCTTCTAAACGGCAATTGTTCAATCTAGAAGCAAATTACAGAGTTGTGCCTCTCGCAAGTGTATGTACTGCAATTATTGATAACTTACACTCTAACCCTAAATATTCGGATGACGGTATGGCTTGCATTCGATCTTCAGATGTTGGATGGGGCACATTAAACCTTTCTACAGCAAGAAAAACCGATGAAGATGAATATGTTCGTAGAACCAGGAGAGGAGTACCACAAATTAATGACATCGTTTTCGTAAGAGAAGGTGGTGGTACTGGAAAAACAGCTCTTGTAGAGACTAATGAGCCTTTTAGCCTTGGTCAACGCGTGATGATGTTTCGCCCAGATCAAGGTCAAATATTGCCTAAATTTTTCTTGCATCAATTTCTATCACCCTTTATTCAGGATGAGCAAATACAGCCTAAATGTCTGGGTTCTGCATCTCCACATCTGAATATTGGCGATCTGAAGCGGTTTAATTTCTTGTTGCCAAGAATTTCAGAACAGAAAGAAATTGTCACCTACCTTGACAATCTCCAAACCAAAATCAACACCCTCCGCACCCTCCAAACCCAAACCGCCACCGAACTCGACGCCCTGCTCCCCGCCATCCTCGACAAAGCCTTCAAAGGCGAACTCTAAAGCCCGCTAGCATAGACCTATCCACCCATTACCCCATCTATAGGAGATAACTATGAATACCCAACTCATCGACTCCCTGGTTCAAATCATTCGGTCCCTATCGACAGCAGAGCAATCCGCCCTAGAGGAAAAGCTATTTTTCGACACAGCCTACCCTACAACCCTTGACCTGGTTACCCTAGCCTTACAGGGCAGCAGCTTTGACTTTCTAGAAGAGGAACCCGACCTCTACAGTCTAGAAGACGGAGAACCTATCAGAGAGCCTGCCCTATGACCCTTGCTAAAGGCAACATTGTCCTGGTTCCCTTCCCCTTTACAGACCTGAGCCAGACCAAACTCAGACCTGCCATTATTCTATGGGTCGCTCCCAACGGGAATAACATTACCCTATGCTTCATCTCATCCCAAAACCTCAACCGCCTGACTGACGATGAATTTCTGATTGAGGCTGAGGCACCAGAATTTGCTCAAACTGGTCTGAAAGTGGCCTCTAAGGCTCGTGTCAGCAGACTTGTTACCCTAGAAAGCCGTCTTTTGCGAAGACGCTTGGGCAATTTAGGGCCTGACCTAATGCAACGTCTGGATCACACACTCATCCATACCTTTCAGTTAGCCCCATAGTCTACATAGACTATCCTGTCCATTATCCAAATCACCCATGATCAGCGTCACCATCAACCTTCCCGAAACGCTTTTCTCTGCTCGACACAAAACTCCCGACGAGTTTGTTCAAGAAATGCGTATTGTTGCCGCTGTCAAATGGTACGAACTAGAACAAGTTTCCCAGGGCAAAGCTGCCGAAATCGCAGGGCTCACTCGTGCTGACTTTATTCAAGCCCTTTCCCGGTATCAGGTTTCCCCATTCCAAGTGACCCCAGACGAACTTGAAGAGGAAATCACCCGTGACTAAACGCTGGACCGCATTTTCCCCAGGAAAGCCCGCAGCTGCATCCATCGGTCCAGGTTCAAAGGTCATTCTACTACTGTGGGTGTCGTTGATGGTGCGAGTGTCCTGCGGACATGCTTCGCAAACGCAGGCTCTGGGATGTTCCAGTGCTGTCCTATTCTGAAATATTTGCTCTGCCGTCAATTGCAAAGTTGGAAACGTAGACGAGGCAAGGCCATTGTTTGCTATAGAAAAAAGCGGCTGACTGAGCAACGAAAACCGGGTAGTAACGGCGAGGTCAACTCATCCCCTTCCATCAGCGTCGCCACTAAAACCAACTGTCCATTCTCCCGCCGATAAACCTCCAACCGCTTCGCAAACCGATCCACAATCCAATATTCCTGCACCCCCTGAACCGAATACAATTTCAGCTTCGCCTCCCGGTCCCGCCGAATATTGTTCTCCCCCGGTGACAGCACCTCCACAATCAACTCCGGAAACCCCGTTAAGTGCCCCGCCTCATCCTCAATCAGCGCCAGCCGTTCCTTGCTAACCCACACCACATCCGGAATCACATTATCCGCGTCCGACGGAATAATCCCCGGTGATGGGATCGCCTCCCCCAACCCAGTTTCCTCTGACCAGGCATCCAGGACGCTATAAATCTTGCCCGACACCTGCTGATGTTTTCGATGGGGCGATCTCGTCACAAATAACTCTCCATCAATCAACTCATAGTAAGTCCCTTCACTTTGAGGCAAGACCTCAAGGTCATGAACCGTCCATCGAACGCGCGTTTGACTCATCGCTACCCTTACCAATTAGAGTCCACCGGGGCGAGGTTAACACCAACCCTGCCCCTATTCTACTCACCCAGCTCAGCCCCATTTCCATAACCAGGCCCGGCTCCACCCCTCTGTAAATCCTTCGCGATCTCCTGACGAATCAACCCAAACCGCTGCACATCCTCTCGCGTCAACCACGCTTCCACCTGATAAAACGTCTGCCCATGCTGCCGCTGGGTCCGCAGAGTCAAAATCGTCTCCGGCAGATGCCTTGCATCCCCCCTAAACTCAATATTCAAATCCCGCCCACGCTCCACAATTGTATAAAACTGCTTCCCCTCAAACACCCGCTGGCCCCTGGGCTGAGCCCCACAAAACCGCTCCAATAGCAGCACAGCCGTCCCCGCAATCTGCTCTGCCGTCTTGCGGTCCACTGAGATCGGCACTCTGGTCTGAGAAGGCTTCACGTCAAATCATTAATAAAGGGATTCAGGCCCGCCATAATCGCCGCATCCTCCCCCAGGAATTCCCGAAGCTGCGCGTCTACTGGTGCCGAGTCAGCAGCTTGATCCATAACTGTGGGTGCTGTTGAGGTCGAGATCGCAACCTCCAATTTTTCAGGTGCGATCGCATCAACCCGCTCCTTACTCATCACACCCCCGCTACCATTCCCAACCACCAGCCGGGTCGCCCCCAAAGATAGCCCTCCCAACCCAGCCTCCAGACCCAATAACTCCGGCAAAAACTGCTCCTGAATTTCCAAAATCTGTGCCGTCAACTGCCGAATCGACCGCAACGCCTGCCGTCGCACCTCCCCCGCCGATGCATTCACCGTCGCCATTGCAAACGGCCCATAAAACCCATTCAACGCCTGCCGGGTTCGTTGATGCAGGTCATGGCGCGACTGCCCCCGGCAATAGCCAATTACTGTCACATCCAACGCATCCCGACTAGAGTACTGAATCCGCGCCTTCGTTTCCCGCTGACTTGTCATCTGTCTGAATCCTTCTTTTCAACGACTTGATGCCTTCCAGTCCTACTAGCTTGTCTTCGCTGGAGTGCTGTTATACATAAACGCTTTGAATAATCCATACACGTCTGCCCATCGCACACTGGTGATCAGGTCCGGTTCAGTAGTGCCCGTTTCCCCTCGCAGCACATCTGTTATCTCCTGTCGCAAAGAATCTGCCCAGGTGATTTGGGTCGTTAGCCCCCGCTGCTCAAAAAACTGTGTGAGTTCTGCTCGGATAAAATAGGCGGCACCCCCACCTACAATCACATCCACCTCCGCCGACGGCAGCCACTCCACCAGGAACTGATTCACCCGATCCAAATAAAACTCACGGGCATAGCTACTAACCTTTGATAAATCAAGCGACTCTCGTCGTCCTGGAATGCGGAACGTCTCATGTCCCCCCAACACTGCCTCCAGTAAGGCTGGATCGTCTGGTGCAATCGCAGGCAGTTCCGTCGCACACTGCTTCAGATACTCCACAAACCCTGGTCCCTGGGAGGTACTGTTCATCTCCTGGGGCGTGCTGCCCTTCTCAAAGGTCAGGATGGATAGATTGCGATGGCCGAACATTAGGACAACAACGGTGCGATCGCGAATGGTCATCCCAGCCCGAGCCACCTGCAATCCCTTTGCCAGATACAGACCAGCTCCCTCCGGCTGCATTTCAATCCGTGCCAGGTGACCAAACAGAGCTTTACCCCGGAAGCCAAATTCTGAGATCGCCCCCTGAATCTGTGCCTTCAGTTCCTTACGGTCCTGCCAGTATTCCTCCAACGGAAGCAGCAATCCAAGCTGGGCTTCAAACTCATAGCCCGCCTCTGCAGATGCGTCTCCAGAGCTGGTCTTTTCAGCGATTACCCCCAGCGTGGCCAGAATTTTGTAGACGGCGCGATCTCGTTTGGGCAGGGCCAGACCAGAGTCACCTTTTTGTGCGATCGCCAATGTCCCAATTGCATAGGCACTGTTGCCTACCATCACATAGGCGCTATCTTCCGGTTCTTGGCTAGTTAATCCTCCCAACATCAGTCGGTCTAATCGGCTTGGATTCAATCGGGCTACCTGGGGGTCCAGATGCAGTAGCGAGGGTTTGCCATGCCAGTAGAGACATTTGGTGGCGGAGCTACCCATATCAATATAGGTCTGAATGGTTTGAGGCATCGGTTTCGCTGCCAGTCACAACAGGTCATCAACTACTTGAAGAGAGTGTTTCCTCTATCTGAGTAGCTGGTAACAGCTTTATTCTGATGTGACCACTCGTTAAACGACACCTTCACGACTTGATTGTCATCTTTGGCAAAATAAATCACCAAGTTTATCTCGGATCCACCTCCGAGAAGGCTCTCAATCACGACTCGATCACGACTTGTTCACGCCAAACAAACGACTTTCAACCCTTCTGAGTCGTGGCTTCCAAAGTTTATGACAGATTCACGACTCCATCACGACACTTCAACGACTCAATCACAGCTACTGTCGTTAAACTCAGGCAAAAATCTCTTTCTTGAATCAAGTCAGTGATATTCAATAACAATTTTGTACCCCTAGGATGAGCTATTCATTCAGGGATTCTCACTGAGCTACAACAGAAGGCATACTCTCATGCCAGCATCAGACACGCTCTTCTGGAGGAGAGACCTGAGCGGATCGATTCGGCGGGCTACGCCACTCCACTGCGTTCCGTTGCTTCGCGGTTCCACACACCACGCCCAACCCTGGGCCAGGGGATTCTGGAAACCCCACACAGCAAGCGTCTCAGCCATTGGTGTGCATCACCTCTCATCAGTCGCATTTGAGCAAAGACCTATGGGTAAAGGATTTAGTGTATCGCTGCCCCTTGAAGAGGCCGCTGTCGTCGAGAAAGAGGCCAATCGGCTTGGGCTCCCTGCCGCCAGCATCATTCGCTTGATGATGCGCGACGGTCAGCAGCGCCGCGAGCTAGAACAACAGATGGATAATACGAAAGCTCGCCTTGAGAAATTACAGATGCAGTTTCAGGGGCTCCAGATTTTGTTGGAGACCATCGCCCTAGAGCAGGCCAATGCCCGAGGCCCCCAAACCCTGGAAAATCGCAAAGCCCTGATTCAAGAAATCCGCAAGCGCCAGGGCTTCGTCAGCGGTTAGGAGGTCTCCCATGCTCAGCCTCACCGTCATCAGCGCCAACCAGGGCGAAACCTACTACACCACCGAGAATTACTACTCCCCCGAAGAGAACCAGCAGCACTCCAACTGGTCTGGCAGGGGAGCTTGTCAGCTGGGCCTGGTCGGTCAGATTCAAGGCAGTGCCTTCAAGAATCTCTTGCAGGGCTATAGCCCCAGCCGAACCCAGACCCTATCGGGTCGCAAAATCAACCCAGACAGACATCGAGCAGGTCTGGACCTCACCTTCAGTGCTCCCAAGAGCATCAGCCTGGCGGCTCTGGTTGATGGTAATGAAGCTTTGGAGCAGGCCCATCGCACTGCCGTGAATCGTACCTTGGCCATCCTCGAAACCCGCTATGCCCAGACCCGTGTTCGCACCCCAGAAGATCGAAAAGCCATCAGCACTGGCAACCTGATCGTTGCCCAGTTTCACCACGACACCTCTCGCGAGAAAGACCCCCAGCTGCATACCCACTGTGTGGTGATCAATGCCACTCAGTTGGAGAAGGGTCGCTGGCAGTCCCTCCATAATGATGTGCTGTTCAGACAGCAAAAACTACTGGGCATGATTTACCAGAATGAACTGGCTGTCGAGGTGCAGCGCCTGGGCTATGCCATCGAGCCCAGAGCCCATGGACAGTTTGAACTCAAAGGATACTCACCCGAGCAGCTCCAGACCTTCTCCAAACGTCGAGAGCAGATCCTGGAAGCCGCTGGGGAAGAGGCCACCGCCCAGGAACGGGAACTGGCCACTCTGATGACCCGTGCCCCCAAAGGCAAAGAAATCCCCCGTGCAGAACTCCAGGCTTACTGGCAGCAGCAGGCCCAGGTGATGAACCTTCAGTATCCCCAGCCTCAGCTATTGAATTGGCAGAGCCGCCCCAGGGTATCTGTCCAGGCAGGCCTTGACCATTGCGCCGAGCGAGATGCCGTTTTCAAACGAGAAAAAGTCGAACGCTTTGCCCTGGAGAACCATCTGGGCCAACAGCACTTTGAGGATTTAGAGCAGACGCTCGACCATGACCCCAATGTCATCCACACCCCTGACCAGCGACTCACCACTCAGGCAGCAGTCCTACGAGAGTTGGACACAATTCGCATGGTGCTGGACGGTCGGGGAAAAGTGGGGGCAGTTGCAGCTACAACTTTGGTGGATGAGTTTTTGAAAGATCAGGGCCTGACTGCCGGTCAGCAGTCAGGTATCCGGCTGGCGGCCACCACCCGCGATGCGTTCATTGCCTGGCAGGGGGTGGCCGGAGCAGGCAAAAGCTATGCGCTGAATCTATTTCGTCAGATTGCTGAGTCCCAGGGGTATCAAGTTCGAGGCTTTGCCCCTAGTGCTGAGGCAGCCAAGACGCTGGGGGAGTCCGCCCAGATTCATAAGACGGAGACGGTGGCAGCGCTGATCCATTCCCAGCAGTCGAAAGAACCCCGTCAGAATGAAATCTGGGTTGTGGATGAAGTCGGACTGCTGAGTGCCAAAGATGCCCAGGCGCTGATCGAGCGAGCTAGCGGGCGACAGGCCAGGATGATTTTGGTGGGGGATACCCGGCAGCTGTCGGCAGTGGAGGCAGGCAATCCTTTTAAGAGTTTGCAGCAGGCGGGCATCGCTACGGCCCATCTGAACCAGTCCCTGCGGCAGAAGAATCAGCAGATCAAAGCTGGGGTAGACCTGATCGCGGCTGGCAAGATTGCGGAGGGGATTGAGCAGTTGAAGCCGTTTATTCATCAGGTGGCGAGTGAGGAGGAACGGGCACAGGCGATTACTCGCGACTACCTGGCTCTGACACCGGAGGAGCGAGCTAAAACGCTACTCCTGGCAGGGACCAATCGCGAACGGTTGGCGATTACTCAACTGATTCGGGAGGGACTGAAAGCAAAGGAGGTACTGGGGCAGAGCACTGTGCTGAAGCGAATGAAGGCCAGAGATTTGACAGAGGTGCAGGCGGGCTATGCCCATCATTTTCAACCTGGGAATGTGCTGATTCCCAATGCGGCTTACAAGCGGTTGGGGCTTGAGAAGGGGCAGCGGTATGAGGTAATTGCGATTGATACTCAGCAGAATGTCCTGACGCTTCGTGTGCCTGAAGGCCCCGCTCTGATGGTTGATCCGGCTCAGATGAGGAAGAAGTCGGTGTATGAGGTGGAGGAAATGGAAGTGGCTGTGGGCGATTGGCTCAAGTGGACTAGAAACGATCGCCTACTTGGACGGCGCAATGGTCAGGAATTCCAGGTAGCTGACATCCATGATGGACAAATCCTGATCCGCTACCGCAATGGCAATTCGGACAGTCTGAGCAGTTCGGAGCTGATCCATTTAGACCATGCGCTGGTCAGTACCACCTACGCTGCTCAAGGCAAATCAGCAGAGAGGATAATTGGGGCATTGGATCACTACATTCGCCGAGATAGCTTCTATGTGGCTGTTAGTCGGGTGAAGCATAACTTGAAACTGTATGCTTCGGAGGACTTAGATAGCCTCATTAGACGGGTTGAAAAGGCCAATGCAAAGGAAAACCCGAGGGAGATACTGAAGTCAGGGGTACAAAACTCAAACTTGCCTTATTCAAAGCAGCCAGTAAATTCAGAGGGCCTAACCATAACAGCCCAACAGCTGCAAAATCTGGTTCTCCCAAGTCACAAGGAAATTGGGCTGGAACTTTAGGCACTCCCTTGGGTGAAACGTTATGCTTTCCTTATGGCGAAAAAGGCGGCATTGTGGGGAAAAGTCACTACTTGACAACAGAATACCTATCAAAGAATGAGCTAACCTCAATAGAATGGCCATACTGACATCACAATAGCTTGAAAAACTGGGCTAACTTGCCTTTGGAAATCTTTGGAATTTCGAAAGAGATTGGGTAAAACCGCTCTTCAGGTGTGGGATCCAAGATTAAGTCTCGAATAGCTTCAAGACCACCTTGAAATCCTGGCTTAGCCAGACGAGCACTCACAATGACAGTGCCGGTCACCTGGCCAACCACGGGTAATGTAAGTGTCAAAACCTGTTCTGGACCAATGCCATCTCGCCGGTCTGGATTTTCTCGAAAATCCCACCGGGCGAGGTTAGTGCCTTCCCCTGTTCCCTGCACCTTGCAGTGGTACTTGGCATACTGCTTACTCATCCCCACCTCGACTCCAGGTTCCAGGGGAATAGCCGGATTCTTGATGCCGAGTTGTCCCTTGCCATTAAGGGTAAACTCGACTGGGTTGGGATCATCCAGACTGCGAGGAGCCAGATCGATAATCTTGGTTCCCTCTGGCGACACCAACCGTAGCCGAAACTGGGCCGATGTAAACCGGGTGCCCTGAGCAGGTTGAAATGTACAGGCAATTTGCACAACTCCGCCCGCTGTTCCCTCCAAATTAATGGGCTCAATCGCGCGTCGCACCAGTAGCAGCCGACTGCCCTGCAAATCTTGATCTGCGATCGCCTCCACATCCGTAGGACCTAACTCTTCATCGGCATCCGGATCAGGGACGAAGGGGGCTTCAATCAACACAGCTTCATCACTCATGGCTATCTCCTGAAATTAGAACCAATCTCCATTAAGAATAAACGGTGCCCAGTAGTAGGGACTTTCAAAACCAGGGGTCTCTCGCACCGTCAACATGGCCTGACGTAGCGCTTCGGCTTTATGGACTATATTCTGGGAGTCTAGCAGCCTATCGTAGAAAAGTTGCATGGTTAAGGCAGCAGATTTTTGCTGCACCTTCCAGAGAGTCGCCAGGACAGAGTTGGTGCCCGCATACAAGAACGCTGGAATCAAACCCAACGGTTCATCTCCAGTCGCAATGACATTCGCTGCACTTTCGCACGCCGCGAGAGCCACTAAGTCAGCCTGTAGATCGGGTAGCGAAAACACCTCCCGAGCAGTCAACTTGGTATCGGCCAGAGCTAAATACGATGCCAAAGGGTCTTTGGGCTCATGTACGGCGTGCCCTTGAAAATGAATAAAGTCTTGTCCCGCGATCGCAGCGGTAAACGCCTGGCGCGTCACGGCCTCATTAACTAAAGCTTTTGTCTGCAGTCGTTGTTCGAGATGGGCGACTAGCTGAGTGGCATCTGCGCGATCGCCATTGGGGTCACCAAACACGGCGGCGGTTGGTATCCCCTCGTACTGCCGCCGTCGGGCAAGGCAATAGCGCAAGACATTCAAACTGGGGCAATAGACCACCGGATTTCGCACCAACAGAGGCTCGCCATTAATCTCTAGGATATGCAGGGGAAGGGCATGGAGGGGACCCGTTGGACAGAGAATCAGCAGCTCTTCCGGGTGGCTGAGGGTGGCCAGCGGGGCAATCAGGGGAGCCAGGTCGTGCAAAACTTCGGGGGTATCTCGCAAATTTGAGCGGAAGTTGGCTCGTGATAAATTGTCTTGGACGAAGGTTCGCACGGTGCTCAATCGCAGCGGCAATCGCTCCAGGTAAGCCGGTTGACCGGGACGGAGGGCCAGTAGAAACAGGCGATCGCCCACCGCCACCCAATCCACACATAGACAGGCAGGCTCGGTCTGCTCCGCTGGGGTCAAAAGTGTGGTCAGATCATCAGCATCAAGAGTCAGACCCAGGCGCAGTTCCAGATAGTCAGCCAAATGGGCATCCTCCACCATCTGCTGCCATAGACTATTGAGTTCTCCTCGCAGCTCAAGGCGG
>JBCCRZ010000038.1:0-18393 GCA_039200855.1 Cyanobacteria bacterium P01_D01_bin.44
CATCTGTTGAACTAGGTCTAGTTTCGAGAGTTTCGTTGCTAGGTTTAGTTTTTAGGGTGATGTTGGTGTTAGCACTGGCATCACCCGATGCCTTTAAAGGGACGCTGCAAAGAGCCCTAAAGAGCATCTTAAACAAAGCATCCCGACATCGAGCGAAGGACTTTTAGCCACTCTAGCTTGTCACCCATGCCAACTCAGATGAGTTAGCATCAGTCAGTTTTTGGCTAGCGGAAGCTAAACCCACCAGTGGGGGCAGTTCTTCCTGGACCCTCAAGTCTTATAGGTTTAGTCTAACATGTCCTGAGGAAAATCCTCAGGACATCAAGTAAAAATCCTCAGGATTTTCCTTTGGATTTTCCTCAGGACGATTTGAATGGTTGCCGCTTCAGTTGATAGACCCTGAGGGCTAAAGGGTTCAAACTATTACTTGGCAACAGGTCAAGCTTTGGGTTGGCCATCAACAGGTTGAATATCAATCGTTGCCGGCGCTGATTGTACTCGGCTCAGATTAAACACATAGATAATGTCGCCCTGCATCGTAGGTTCAAAGCTGGCGCTAAACGCGTTTGCCTGGGCATTGAGATATTCTTTGGCCTCGCTCCCGCTGATCTGAGTTTGCATGGCAAAATCGAGGACGCTGATCCGGCCTTGTTGCTTTTTGAGCAGTTGATAAAACTGGCTGTGTAAAAAAGCTTTATGGAGCTGATGCTGTCGTTGCCACCGTTGCCACAGCAGGTAGCCACCCATCGCGACACCGCCGATCAGCAGCCAGGGGAGCAATAGTCGCAGCAACACCATCACTAACAACGCCAGGGCGCAAATTCCCAAGGCCAGACGAATGCGGCTTTCTAAGTCTGAGCTGGGGTGCGATCTCATGGCGTTAGCGTCCTTAAAATCCTAATTCAAAGGTACTATATGTTTTCAATAATTTAACGGATGGATAGGTTGCTGAAATGGGGGATAGCTGATGGTGTCAACTTTTCTTTCTACGTCGTTTGGTAAGGCCTGCTAGTTTGTGATTATCCAGCACAGCAGACTGCTCAGCCCCCTTTTTTATGTTGTGGATACGGATATCATCCCCATCGGTGTCTTCTTGGGCA
Source organism: Cyanobacteria bacterium P01_D01_bin.44 (assembly GCA_039200855.1). Classification (GTDB taxonomy): domain Bacteria; phylum Cyanobacteriota; class Cyanobacteriia; order Phormidesmidales; family Phormidesmidaceae; genus SIO4C1. The sequence continues at coordinate 1,101 of JBCCRZ010000038.1, forward strand.
GCTATCTCCGCCAGGCTTTGCCAGCAGTCTCGACTGTGGGTGGTTGCAAAAACCTGGATATCTAGCTTATTAGCCGTTTCCCAAATCAAGCGCCACAGGTCAGGCATCACGCTGCTATGCAGCCCCATATCGATATCATCTACCATCAGCAGGCCACCTGCTGCATTCACAAGACTGAGTGCCAGACGCAGCAGGTGCCCAACTCCGCCGCCCAAATTTCTGAGTGAGATCGGTTCCTCAGCTCCCGCTAACAAAACCTTAAATTTACCCGAATGACTACGCTGAGGGGCAATCCGTTGAATTTCAGGCTCTATTACCCTCAGCATCTCGTAGAGGTCATCTTCCTTTGGGGTCAGCTCAATCGCGTCAAAGAGCATATTCAAGTTTTTGCTGCCTGCCACAGCCGATGGGACAAACTGATGTTGTGTAAACCCAGATGGCTCAGCAAACTGGTGGACATATTTTTGGGGTAGCCCCATATCTATATGCAGGGGCATCTCCAGTTCCTGGTTTTCTTGGCTCAAGGCATTCACTACGAGCGAAAATCCACGATAGAGTTCGATCAGATCTCCGGCAGCGACCTGCTGAAAATCAGACCCGTTTTTTTGGAGGCTATATCGGAGTAGCTCTTGGGAGCCGTCTGTGGTCAAACTTTCGATCAAAAAATAGTCCTCAATTTGAGGACGACGTTGGTGAAATAGTAATTTGATGTCTAAATCAGGTCGAGTTTTTGGGTCCCCGCTGAGGTATTCAGCCCGACTTTGTATCAATTCATACAGGGGTAATAGATTCACCCCGCTTTTGAGCAAATAAATAGCCTCTAGGAGCGAGGTCTTACCACTGTTATTTTCGCCGACTAGTAAATTGACCCGTCCCAAATTTTGCAGCTCAAATGACTGAAAGCCACGAAAATTTTCAATTTTTAGAACCTTCAGCATGGTCCAAGCGCTATAGCCCTTATCTATATTTGCGTTCAGCATTTGCTCTCAGCATAGGGTATTCCATCAAAAAGATGTGCAACTTCATCAAGAAGTTGTCGGTGGTTTTACTGAGTATTCAAACCAGATGCTCATTAATCCGTATTCAATTCGTAAGTTTGGGTACATAAAAAAGTGATGATGCTCCATTGCAGAGGCATCATCACTTTGGTCGTTATCTAAGTATTTCTAATGGGATGGGACGCTTAGAAATGGATGCGTCTTGGCGTGAAGGTTTAATAATCGAAATCGCCGCCCATGCCTCCGCCAGCGGGTGCAGCATCCTTTTCAGGCATATCGACGACAATGCACTCGGTGGTCAGCACCATCGACGCGATCGAGGCTGCGTTTTGCAGGGCGGAGCGGGTCACCTTTGCGGGGTCTACAACGCCGACGGCAAACATATCGGCAAACTCATTGGTGGCGGCGTCAAAGCCCACCTTAAAGTCTTTTTCTTTGACCCGCTCAACGATGACGGCACCGTTTTGGCCAGCATTCTCAGCAATGCGCTTGAGCGGTGCGGCCAGGGCTCGGGTGACGATCATTGCCCCGGTGAGTTCTTCTCCGGAGAGGTTGCTACTGGCCCAGGTTTCTAGCTCGGGGGCCAGGCTAGCCAGGGTGGTGCCCCCGCCAGGGACGATGCCTTCTTCGACGGCTGCTTTGGTCGCGTTGATGGCGTCTTCAAGGCGCAGTTTGCGATCCTTCATCTCGGTTTCGGTGGCAGCCCCGACTTTGATCACGGCCACACCCCCGGAGAGCTTAGCGAGACGCTCTTGCAGCTTTTCTTGGTCGTAGCTAGAGTCTGATTCCTCGATTTGGCGGCGAATCTGCTCGCAGCGAGCTTTGACATTGGCTTCGTTACCCTCTGCCACAATCGTGGTGTTGTCTTTGGTCAGGGTGACTCGACGGGCGGTGCCCAGCATGTCGAGTTGCACGTTGTCGAGCTTGAGACCGGCGTCTTCGGTGATCAGCTGACCGCCAGTTAGCACGGCAATGTCTTCGAGCATGGCTTTGCGACGATCGCCAAAGCCGGGGGCTTTTACCGCAGCCACATTGAGGACGCCGCGCATACGATTGACGACCAGGGTTGCCAGCGCTTCTTTTTCAATGTCTTCGGAAATAATCAGCAACGGCTTGCCTGAGCGGGCTACTTGCTCGAGCACCGGCACCAAATCCTGCACCAGGGTGATTTTTTTGTCGGTAATCAAAATCATGGGCTCGTCGAGGACGGCTTCCATGCGCTCGGTGTCGGTGACGAAGTAGGGGGAAATATAGCCCTTATCAAAGCGCATCCCTTCGGTGATTTCTAGCTCGGTCGTCATGGACTTGCCTTCTTCGAGGGAGATGACGCCCTCACGCCCGACCTTTTCCATCGCTTCGGCGATCATTTTGCCGACCTCTTCATCGTTACCGGCAGAGATGGTACCCACCTGTGCGATCGCACCCGAGTCACCCACTGGCTGGGCCTGGGCTGCAATTTTATCGACCAAAAAAGCAGCTGCGTGATCGATGCCGCGCTTCAGGGCAATCGGGTTAGCGCCTGCCGCAACGTTGCGCAGCCCTTCTTTGACAATGGCGTGGGCTAGTACGGTGGCGGTGGTGGTGCCGTCACCCGCTGCATCATTGGTTTTTGAGGCGGCCTGACGCAGGAGCGAGACAGCGGTGTTCTCGATGTTATCCTCGAGTTCAATTTCTTTAGCAATGGTTACCCCGTCATTAATGATCTGGGGTGCGCCAAATTTTTTCTCGAGGACCACGTTGCGACCCTTAGGTCCCAGGGTGACGGCAACGGCCTCAGCCAGCATATCAAAGCCACGCTCCAGGGCGCGACGGGCGTCTTCGTTGTAGGTAATAGATTTTGCCATGGGTAATGAGATTTCCTTTTGTAGTGAGGGTTAAAAGGTGGGGAGGTCTAAGAGTTAAAAATTACAAAGTTATCTTTAGGGCGACTTGCCCTGAACAGGTTGAATTTCGAAGGACTTCAACCTTTAACCTTTAACTTTTAACCGTTAACTGGCTCATGCCAGGGTGGCCAAAATATCTTGCTCGCGCAGCAGCACGTACTCGTCAGAGCCCAGCTTGATCTCGGTGCCCGCATACTTGGAGTACAGCACCTTATCGCCTACTTTCACTTCCATGGTCTGCAGGCTACCGTCGTCGTTGCGCTTACCTGGGCCAACCTGGGCAATTTCGCCAATCTGGGGCTTTTCTTTAGCGGTGTCGGGCAGCAAAATGCCTCCAGCTGTTTTTTCCTCAGCATCGCTGACTTTCACTAATACGCGATCGCCCAAGGGCTTAACGGTTGATACATTCAATGCTATTGCGGCCATTTCTAAATCTCCAAATCCAACAAGATTGAGTGAAGAGGATTGCTCAATCAAAAGGGCTGACAGTGTTAGCACTCTCAACCCGTGAGTGCTAATTTACCGATGAAAGTGACCACCCGGCAATAGATCTGAGAGTGTGGTTTGCCGAACCTGGGTAGGGAGGTGAGGAGGTGAGGGGGAAAATAAATTAAGGTCCGGCAAAGATTTGGTTGACTGCGATCGCAATTCTTTCGATGTCTTCGTCGAGTAAGGGGGGCCACTCGATGCCTCGCTGTCGGCCTTTTTCATAGGTCTGACGGCTTTCATAGGCGAGCTGATAGAGCCCATGGGCGAGGGCACGCTCCAGGGTCGTAGATTCTTTGAGCCCGTCGGCAATCACCTTGAGTGCCAGTAACAGCGAAGTGGCATGTCCTGGAATCGGGGACTCAAACTGCTGCAATCTGGCCAGAAAAGCGTCTGGTACTGAGCCATCGGTGGTGGTTTGTTTGCTAATTAAGGTGCAAGCTGTCTTAAAGTCCATGATTTTCCCTAATGTGCGATTGCGGCGTGTTACTCACCTCAAACCGAGCGGGCATTCTACAGGATGTAAACCATATCCAGCTTGAGAACATGAGGTTTTCTCGTTATGCAGACGGCAGATCTGGATATGGCCAAGGTTTAGCTAGGCCCATTATTCAGCAAGATTCATCAAGAATTCATCGTTTAACAATTCACAACCTTGAGAAAGGTGGGCAAAACTAAAGGGGGGACCGGGTTAAAACGGTGATGTTATCCCTGGGACAGGAATCAGGAGCCAGAAGTGAGAAGTGAATTTTGAATTTTGAATTCTGAATTTAACTCAAAACTCAGAACTTTCTTCCCCTGTACCCACCACCCACCACCCACCACTCACTACCTAACACCCTATCCAATGCTTTCATCTAGCGCACAACCGGTTCCGTTTGTTGATCTATCGCTTCAGCATGGGCCGCTCCAAGCAGAGTTGCTTGGGGTGATGCAGGCGTTGCTAGACAAGGGCGACTATATATTAGGTCAGGCGGTGGCCGATTTTGAGCAGCAGTTTGCCACCCTGTGCAATTCGCCCTACGCGGCTGGCGTCGGCTCGGGGACTGATGCCCTTACGTTGGGCTTGCAAGCCTGTGGCATTGGCGAAGGGGACGAAGTGATCTTGCCAGTGAATACGTTTGTGGCCACCTTGATTGGGGTGCTGCAGGCAGGAGCTACCCCGGTTTTTGTAGACTGCGACCTGGAGACGGCTCTGATTGATCTCAGGGCGGCTGAGAAAGCGATTACCCGGCGGACTCGGGCGATTATCCCTGTCCATTTATACGGCCAAATGGTCTCACCGTCCGCCCTCCAGATGTTGGCCCAAGCCTATGACCTGATTATTTTTGAAGACGCGGCCCAGGCCCATGGCGCTGAGTGTGAGGGCTATCGGGCCGGGAGCATTGGGCTGGCTGCGGCCTTTAGCTTTTACCCCAGCAAAAATTTGGGAGCCGTCGGAGATGGCGGGATGCTGATCACCCAGCAAGATGTGGTGGCCCAGACGGTACGGTCGTTGCGAAATTATGGGGCTACCCGCAAATATTTTCACACCGATCCAGGGGGCACGAACAGTCGTTTAGATACGCTCCAGGCTGCGGTTCTCAAAGCCAAGCTGCCCTATTTGACTGAGTGGAATCGCGATCGCAACCGCCTGGCTGGGCTTTACGATCGGCGGCTGCAGTCGTTGCGCAGTGCGGGCATTGTGCCCATGGTCAATCACTGTGGAGAAGGTCACGTTTATCATTTATATGTGATTCGCTTGATGCCCGAGTGCTCGATTGATCGCACGGTGCTGCAGCTAGAGCTCAGTCGTCACGATATCCAGTCCGGGATTCACTACCCGGTACCCTGTCATTTGCAACCTGCCTTTAAACATCTGGGCTATCAGGTAGGGGACTTTCCCAATGCTGAAGCCCTGAGTCAGCAGATTTTATCTTTACCGATTTATCCAGGGCTTAAAGAAGACCAGCTTGACTATGTTGTAGATGTGATTGAAACCCTGATTGACCAGTCAGTGCCGACCCCAACCCCCTCTGAACCGCTATGCTAAGCAGTCCACCAAAATTACCCACCCGTCGATATGCCTCTATGGAACTCTACATGGGAGGGCTGTTGGCCCTGCTATACGTGCCACTGATGTGGCATTGGGTAGACGGCTGGCTCAATAAATCGATCAGCATTCAGCATGAATACTTTAGTCATGGCCTATTGGGGATTCCGTTCGCGATTTATCTAGCCTGGGACGCGCGCCGCCGATGGCAGCAGCTCGACGATCGGCTACATCCGGCTGGGGTGGCTTTTTTGGTGCTTGCCATTTTGTTTTACGGCAGCGGTACAGCAGATTTGATGAACCTGTCGTTGCCGCTGATGCTGATCGGCCTCTGCTGGTCGCTCAAAGGCACAGCGGGGCTGCGGCTGCAGGCGTTTCCGCTGATGCTGATCGGGCTGGCGACGCCGACTCAGCTGCCCTATTTGATTGAGCCTTACATTTTGCCGCTACAGCGGTTTATTGCTGCGATCGCAGGATTTATTTTGCTGCAGCTCGGCATTGATGTGGAGGTGAATGAAATTTATTTATCTGTTAACCAGCAGCTAGTCGAAGTCGCCCCCCACTGTGCCGGTTTAAAGATGCTGTTTACCAGCTTTTACATGGGGCTGATTTTGACCTACTGGGCCGGGCTCTATGTCTCCAAGCTGCGGACGGGGTTATTTTTTATTGGCATTGTATTTGTCAGCGTTACTGGCAATATTCTACGCAACACCCTTTTGAGCTTTTTCCACGGCCATAGCATGGAAAACGCGTTTCATTGGCTGCATGAAAGCTGGGGCGGTGACCTATATTCTGCTGTCATGCTGGGCTCCTTGATCTTGTTAGTGCGCCTGATTGAGCGCTTTGTCCCCACCCATCTCAATTTGCAGAGGGTTGAGCCCGTGGCAGCCACGACCCAACCGCGCACCCCCTATGATTTTTAAACCCCGATCTTTCTGTCGCTGACTCCTGCTGCTGATCTTCGTACCTTTTACTCTCCTGGTTATTATGCAGTCCACTGCCCGCCCAATCCAGCCGCCCCAACGCCTCTTGAAAAGCCTGATTGTGGCTATTCTCGCCATCCTGGTAGCGGTCAATGCCCTACCCCGCTATTTCTCGGGTCAATGGCCGTGGAGTCCTGCCCCGAGTGTCCCTCAGATAGAAGCCCTCAGGAATATTCGCAAAGCGGGGTTAGCCATACCTGGCTGGCAGCAAGTCGTGCAAGAAACCGCTACCTTTGGGGGAGATACGTGGTCAGTGCAGCAGTTTGCTTCGCAGCCTGCGGGTGCTCCAGTGGTGTTGTTACTGCGTCCCCAGGCCCAGGCCTCTGACCAGCCAGAGGTCGAATGGCTCGACCTAAAAGGGGCGCAAAAATGGACGATGGATTCCTCTCAACGCATGAAAATTGAGAAGGCAGCGACGGCGGATACCTCTGCATATCAGCTGCAAGCTAATTTTTTACGCGTGTGGAATTCTCAGCAAACCTACGCCGCCCTGCAATGGTATGCATGGCCTCAGGGAGGGCATCCCTCTCCCAGTCGGTGGTTTTGGGGTGATCAAAAAGCCCAACTGCAGTCCCATCAGCGTCTGCCCTGGGTGGCTGCGACCCTGCTGGTGCCGATTGCTCCGCTGGGTGACAGCGAGGCTGCCCGGCCAATGATCCAATCGTTAGGCCAGCAGGTTCAGACGGCTCTACAGGCCCAAGTCTTTGCACAGCCAACGTCCTAACCTTGTGACGCTCATCCCCCTGAGCTTCACAAGAACTTAAAGAATTGTCTATTTCCTGGTCATTTTCTAAAAGAAGGGACTGCCGTTGGGAAACATCATGGGTTAGATTGGCTACAGCTTACTTTAGCTTTAGCCCTCTACTTGATTCAGTACACCATGTCCGGTTATCCCATTCAGAATCCGCTTCCCCAGCGTTTGTCTCACTCTACCGGAGTACAGCCAGCCCAGGAGCCCTATCAAACAGCGTGGCTGGGTTGGGGGCGTTTGGCTTTAGCTTTATGTCTCAGTGCGATGGGGCTGACCATGACTGCCTCGACTGTCATGGCGTCCACCGTCACACCGCCGTCTTTCTCAGATAAAAAGCCTTTGAGTGAAAAGTCCTGGGGTGAAAAATCCTTGGGCGAAACCTCAGGGGTTGCTGCTTTGGATGCTGCCTTGGACGAGTTGGCAGATGCATCAGACTTGCCCAACCTCGAAGAGACTCCCCCAAGCGACAGCGAGGATGTGCCTGAGGGTGACGTCCCCGACTCTGACGTCCCTGAGTCTGAGGCTTCTGAACCTGACATCTCTGAATCTGACGACCTTGAGACGAACGAAATTTTACCCCAAGTGGACATTGTGCCCAGCACCCAGGGGCCGTTTTACGATGGACTTAATAACGCACCGCTTGGCAGGGGAGATGATGGCTACGTCGAGACGGTATTTGACCAATATCGTTTGGGGCCTGGAGATAGTGTTTTTGTCAGCGTACAAAGATTCCCAGATTTGAGCTTTCAAGCGACCCTCGATTTACAGGGGGAGGTGATTTTGCCGATCCAGGGGGCAGTTCCCCTGGTGGGGCTCTCTTTAGAAGAAGCTGAGAATAGGATTCGCCAAGTTTATAATCAGTATGTGGTGATCCGCGAGATAGCTGATCCTGGCTACAGAGGGCCTAAGGATGTCACGCTCACCCTGGTTGCTCAGCGGGGGGTAGAGGTGACGATTTTAGGGGAGGTTGAGCGACCTGGTTTTTACCCTCTGCCTGAGCCTCGGGTATCCACGGCGTTATTGATTGCGGGGGGGGCCAGAACCAGCGCTGATCTCAGGGAGTTACAAGTTCAACGTCGTTTGAGTAGTGGAGAGGTGATTTCGACAACGGTTGATCTGTTTACCCCCATTCGAGAGGGCCAGGCACTGCCGGATCTGCGCCTCGAAAATGGTGATGTGATCACCATTCCTCGGTTAGATCCAGCGACCCTGGATGGGTACGATCGCACTTTGGTGGCAAACTCTACCCTGGCGCAGCCTCAGATTACAGTTCGGGTTCTGAACTACGCGTCCGGTGGTCGGGGCGGGAGTGGCACATTGGGGACACTCAACCTCGAAAACGGCAGTAATTTTGTCGATGCCATCACCCAGATGGGCATCAACCCCGATCGAGCTAGACTTGGATCTGTGGCACTATTTCGATTTGACCCAGAAAGCGGGGAAGCGGTTGAGCTAGATCTTGATGCTAAAGATGCATTTCGCGGCGACCCTACCCAAAACCCACCGCTTCAAGATGACGATGTGATTATTGTGGGGCGTAACTTTGTTTCTCGGCTTAGTTTCGCTTTAGATACGGTGACACGACCTTTCCGAGATGTGTTGGGTTTCTTGCTGTTTGTAGATGGTGTGTTTGATACCAATGTTTTTGATTGATTTTCTAGGTGAGATTGTCCGGATTTGATTGTCGTGGTTAGTTGTTATTTTGTAGCGATTTATTTTATCTTGGGCAATGCTTCTTTATCCTTAAGTATTAACCTTCACCAACTTAGACAAACATCGTAAAATTCGCTCATCGGCGTCTTCTCAAAAAGAGCTTCTCAAGAAAGACTGAAGAAAGACTGAGTCCCCTTAGATTTTTAGATTTGAACTGTCATGGCATCCCCCTTTATCAAACGATATCTGTTAGCACTCAACCGATATAAGTGGGCTGGCTTAGCAAGTTTCTTAGCCATTTTGGGTGCTTCGGGGGTGGTTGCTTTTCAGCCGCCACCGCCCGCAGAGTGGTACTCAGAGGTTGTGCTGGTTGATAACTCCCCCCTGGTTGCGTTTACGGCGACGGGCACCGAAGTCCAGCAGCAGGGCCAAGGCATCATCACCGAAGATTTGCTGCTCTCTGATATTTTGCTAGACCAGGTGTCCCTCAAACTCAGCGAATTGGGCATTGATTTGTCCCCTGAGGCCATTGCTGGAAACACCCGGATTGGTGTTGAGCGGACTGAGTTTGGCGGGCAGCGAGCGGTTGTTCGATATATTTCGGATGATCCTCAAGTGGCTGAGCAGACCCTTGATTTGCTCTACACGGCAATGATTGAGCTGAGTCGCCAGACCAATAAAAGGCAGCTGCAGGATATTATTGAGGCCCTAAATGAGCGTTTGCCAGGGGTTGAAGACGAGTTGCGCCAGGCAGAGCAAGCCTTGGAGGCCTACGACCGACTTGAGGGACCTGCCATTCAGGCAGCCCAAGATGGTTCTGTGCTGGGTGCAATTTCCGGTGGTCAGCAGCAGTTTCGTCAAAACGCGCTGACGCTGGAAGGTCTGAGAGGTCAGATGGAAAGCATCCAGCGACGACTCGGAATGACGCCGGATCAGGCCTATGCTTCGTCGGCGTTGAGCGCAGACCCGATTATTGCTAATTTGCGATCGCAGGTATACGAAGCCGAAACCCAAAGACAGCTGCTGATGGAGGCAGGCCATCGTCGCGAACATCCGGCTGTGGCTGAGCTAGAGCAAAGTCTGGGAGCCTTTCAAAGATTGCTAGCTGAGCGAGCTTTTCAGGTGGTCAGAGGTGACGGGCAGACGTCTCCAGTGCAAGGAGGCCAAGAGGTGATCGCTAACTCCCTAAATAGCAATTTGGATCCGGCCAGGGCGGCTTTAGCCAACCAGCTGGTTGCCTTGCAGGCCCAGCGAGAAGCGTTGGAGCAGCAGCAAAATCTACTACGGTTTTATGATCAAAGCCTCCGGCAAGAATATGCCAGCCTGCCTAACAAACAGCTGGATAGGGATCGCTTAGCCCAGCGGGTTGCCTTAAGGCGGGCTTTATACGATCAGATTTTGGCAAAGCGAGTTGATGCTGAGGCCGCCGAAGCTGAGACTGTCAGTAGTTTGACCGCGGCTAAGCCCCCCTTTACGGTTAAGGCTGAGCAAGAAGCTCCCAACCCCATTGTGGTGCTCTTGGCAGGTAGCTTAATTGGTTTGCTGGTGGGCGGGGCTGTGATCTTTGTCCTCGATGCCCTAGATGGTACGATTCGCACGGCCGAGGATCTCGAAGGTCTGCTTAAGGATCAGGAGATTCCAATTTTGGGGACCATTCCCACTATCAAAATGCGGCCCAGCAAGGCGGCTCCGATTTTGCTACAGGCTGATTCTCCCTATCACCAGAGTTATGAGCGCTTTTTGAGTAAGCTGCGTCTGGTGGGGGCGTCTGAGGTCAGTGCCATTGGGCCACGGGTGGTACTGGTTACCAGCACCCGTGATAAAGAAGGCAAGAGCGTCAGTGCGTATAATCTTGCGATCGCATCTGCTCGGGCCGGGCGGCGCACACTGCTGGTGGAAGCAGATTTGCGCTCTTCGTCTAAGGTGGGCTATCTGGATCTGTCCTTTGACCCCCAAATTTTGACCGAGCCCCTGCGTTACTATGGTGGCCAGATAGGCGAAAATGTCTGCATGGTGCCGACAGTTGAGAACCTTTACGTGGCTCCGAGCCCAGGGCCTCAGCGACAGGCGGCGGCGGTGCTAGAGTCCAGCGAAATGCGCCGGTTTTTACAGGACGCGCGCGGACGTTTTGACATGGTGATTTTAGACACCCCCTCCCTGAGCAAGTGTGACGACGCCCTCATTCTAGAGTCAGAGGCGGACGGTCTTTTGCTGGTGACCCGTCCAGGGATTACCGAGAAGGCGGTCCTGACGACGGCGCTAGAAGAGTTGGAGCTTAACGACGATGTCAGGCTGCTTGGGGTGGTGATCAACAGTGCCGAGATTTCATCGCCGGATGACAGTGCTGTGTTAAGTACTGCGGAGGAAGATGACTTCGTCATGGACCGGGAGTATAATCAAGTTCCTGTTGGGCCCGTTGATTTTTAGCCAAACCATGACCACTTATTACTATGCCCTGGCCAGTCAGCGATTTTTGCTGGACGAAGAGCCGTTTGAAGAGGTGCTCAAAGAGCGAAAGCGCCATTATCAATCCCAGGAAAAGGCGATTGATTTTTGGCTGATTAAACAGCCTGCGTTTCTAGAATCCCCCGAGTTTGCTGGAGAGAAAGCCCGCTGTCCGCAACCAGCGGCGGCGGTGGTCTCTACCGACAAGCAGTTTATTACCTGGCTCAAGCTGCGGTTAGAATACGTGGCTATCGGTGAGTTTGACGCTCCGTCTGAGACAATTTCAGATCCGCTGGCATCCCTTGCGCCGATTGCATAGCGTTTCAGCCTTGGCAACATCTTGTTCATAATCACGGGGGGCAAACAGCCATGCAGCATCCGCTTAAGCAGATACTCGGCTTATGGGTAACAGGTCTAGGGATAAGTCTGATGGCGAAGATGAGCTGGGCGCAAAGTTATCCAGTCTGTCCTCCGCCGTCGGCGGGGGAGTATCTATTACTGGTACGAGCTGATAATGAAAGCGAGCGTGAACGTGCACTGTCAGTTTTGCCGGTTGACAACCCGGTGGTGGTTTGTAACTACGTTGATGAGTTAGTGGTGCGGGCGGGTGGGTTTACCAACCTGGAGGCTGTTAACTCTTGGGCACTTTATCTCAATGATATAGAAGGCTTTGAGACCGTTGTCGCCCAGCCTGACGGAGATGTCCCTGCACAAGCAGCGGATTCGTCTGCTGAAACTGAGCCAGTCGCCACGCCAGAAAATGTAGCGGCTGCGCCCACGGCGGGCGCAGCCGTGACTTCGACTGAAGCGACGCCCGCAACTGGAGCGACGCCCGAAGCTGAAGCGATGCCCGAAACTGAAGTGACGCCCGAAAATGTAGCGACTGCGCCGACGGCGACTGTGCCTGCTGCCGCTGCGCCCTCTGCAGCGGCGACGGCTGAAACGGCCTATAATCCCCAAACGCTGGGGAGTACCTATGTGGTGCTGATAGATTATGCCGATCAGCCCGATATCGCCAGTTCTGTGCAGCAAACCTTGGGGCATTCGGTGGGGCTAGCCGTGTATCGTGAGCGTCCCTATCTGCTGGCCTTGACGACGACGGATTCGGCAGCGGCGGCTGATTTATTACAAACTCTAACCGGGGAAAATTATTCGGCCATCTTGGTGGATGGAGAACAGGTCATTCGGCTGGTGTCGGCGGTGACGATGCCGTAGGGACAAGGTGACCTTTGCCCCTGCTAGTATGCGGGCGCTGCCAGGCATGCGATCACGGCTCCTAAGACAGATCCGGCAATGACCTGCACGGGGGTATGCCCCAGCAGTTCCTTGAGACGATCTTCTTGAAAGTCGTGTTCATTGAACATTTCATCCACGATTTGATTGAGAATTTTGGCCTGCTTGCCGGCCGCCTGTCGGACCCCGGCGGCGTCATACATGACGATGATGGCAAAGACTGAGGTGACGGCAAAGGCTGGGCTAGCCCAACCGATGGTTTGGCCAATGCCAAAGGCCAATGCCGTTACCAGGGCAGAGTGGGCGCTGGGCATGCCGCCAGTCTCAACCAGCACGCGAAAATTAAGCTTACGGTGGTGGATGAGCTCAACCACGACTTTGAGTGCCTGGGCGATTAGGCAGGCGATCAGGGCTACCACCAGCACGTGATTTTGGAAGATGTCACTGAAGTTTTCCATGGGTGTTATTAGATAAGTCGCGGTTGAGATCAGGCTCGATTGACAGGGGGCTTAGTGGGTTCGGGCGGTGATGAAGTCTGCGATCGCAACCAGTGGCTGTTTCAGCTCACCAAATGAGGTTAGCTCATCTTTAGCCGATTGAATCAGCTGCTGAGCCTGTCGTTTTGACTCATCAATGCCCCATAGGCTAGGATACGTAACCTTTTGTGCGGCGATATCTTTACCCACTGATTTACCCAATTCTTCGGGGGTTGAGATGATGTCTAAAACATCATCCACAATTTGAAAGGCAAGCCCAATGTGCTGGGCATACCGGGTTAGCTGGCCGACCGCGGTCTCATCGGCCCCAGCCAAAACGGCCCCCGACACCACTGCTACCTCAAGCAGCGCCGCCGTCTTGTGTCTGTGGATAAAATTAAGCGTCTCTAACGAAACGTCAGACTTTCCCTCTGAGGCCAAATCAACGATTTGCCCGCCCACGAGCCCAGTTGTACCAAAGGCTTTGCCGAGTCGCCGGATAACTTCTAGCACCTGTTTGGCAGGTACATTTTGCGTTTCACGGGCAATAAACTCAAAGGCGTAGGCCAGCAGGGCATCCCCCGCTAAAATCGCCACATCTTCGCCATAGACCTTGTGATTGGTTAGCTTTCCGCGGCGATAGTCATCGTTGTCCATAGAGGGCAAATCATCGTGGATCAGCGACATGGTGTGTACCATTTCGAGGGCACAGGCGGTGGGCATGGCGATCTCGGTTTTGCCCCCCACTAGCTCGCAGCTGGCCAAACACAAAATTGGTCGCAGCCGTTTGCCCCCTGCCAGAAGCGAATACCGCATAGCTTCATAGATTTGCTCAGGATAGGCAACCGTCAGCGATTGATCTAAGGCAGTCTCTACCTGGGCTTGGCGAGACGAGAGATAAGTCTGCAAGTCAAACGTAGCAGTGTTAGGCGCAGAATCTGTAGTTACCATGGGGGTTAAGCGTGAATGGGCAGAATAGTGGGGCTGGATCAGCGAATAGCAGGTGCGTTCATCAAGACGGCTCTAATATATTGAACCGTTTACGGTAGCTCAATACAGTATTGTGCAACAACATGGCGACCGTCATGGGGCCAATGCCACCGGGGACGGGGGTAATGGCGCTGATGATGGGCTCAACGGCTTCAAAATCAACATCGCCCACCAATTTAGATTTGCCAGCATCCGGAAGTTGGATCCGGTTAATCCCCACATCGATCACCACTGCCCCGGGTTTGACAAAATTAGGCCTAATCATCTGGGGGCGGCCCACCGCCGCGACCAAGATATCGGCTTGCTGGGTGATGTTTTCTAGCCCCTGGGTGTGAGAATGAGCGATGGTGACCGTTGAATTGGCCTCGAGTAGCATCATTGCCATGGGTTTGCCCACCAGAATGCTGCGCCCCAAAACGACCGCGTGTTTGCCTGATGGCTCAATTTGATGGGCCTTGAGCAGGGCCATCACCCCGGCAGGGGTACAGCTTCGCAGCCCAGATTCACCCCTGACTAAGCGACCGATATTGACCGGGTGTAAGCCATCGACATCCTTGGCGGGGTCAATTTCATTGAGCAGGGCAACCGAGTTGAGATGATCCGGCAGCGGCAGTTGAATCAAGATACCGTCGACGCGCTCATCCTGATTAAGGGCTTGAATCAACTCACTCAGCTGGGACTGAGTGGTTAGGGTGGGTAAATGTTTGCCAAAAGACACAATCCCAAGCCGCTCACAGGCGCGCTCTTTATTGCGAACATAGACGGCACTGGCAGGGTTATCCCCGACCATCACCACGGCTAAACCTGGGGCGCGACCGTGGGTGTCATGCCAACCTTTGATCTGGGCTGCTAAATCTGTCTGAATCTTTTGGGCAAGCGCTTTTCCATCGAGGATTTCGGCCATTATCGTGTTTGGGGTACACTGACAACCAGATTACCAAAGGGGGTTGACCTAAAGCACCTCCTGATTTTGAAGCACCTCCTGATTTTGTAATTGCCGACGCCCGTGCTGATGCTCTCGCTAGATTAAAGACTTGCTATGACTGTGAATGCTAAGTACAGCGTATTTTGCGTACTCAACCTGCTCGTGCTCAATTTGCTGGGAGCTTGTACCCCCCTGGCCGACACCGACGCCCCCACTGCACAAGAGACGACGCTGGCCTTACCCTCGATTTCGCGGGGGGGGAAGGCTACCTCGATCGAGACCTTGCGCCAAGATCCGAAGCCTGATCAACCCGTTGAGCTAGAAGGGATTGTCCGCCAGCGAGTGCCGCTGCTAGAGGGGTGGATTTATGAACTTGAAGATGAAACCGGTCGCATTTGGGTGCTCACCGAGGCCTCTGAACCTGCCCTCGATGAAACTGCTCGGGTGAGCGGGACCGTTCAATATGAGCAAATTTTGATCGGTGATGTGGATATTGGCGAATACTACCTACAAGAAAAAGACTACTCCCCTTTGACTGAGGCAGAGTAGTCGAGTCCTGTTGGATGGCTCTAGGTTTTAGGTGTTAACTTAGTGGCGGGTACACTCGTGGAGATTCTCGTCAAGTTTTAGGCAGCGTAGGTTTTGCTGCGAGCTAGCAATGGCTTGAGCGGTGACACCGTCTTGGTCTGCCCTTGGCAAACAGTGGACTCAAATTGATTGTCAATGAGATATTGATCCAGAATGACCTGGGCCTCTGCTTCTGACTTTAGCTGATAGCGAATGAAAAAGTGATAGGGGGCTTTTCGATGCTCAGTCACTTGTGCAGGCTCCCAAATCTCAAGTTTGACACCTGCATCTTCAGGCACGAGTCGATAGCACAGTGTGGATGTTTCCAAAGATTTAGACATGGTTTCTGTGGTCTGCGTAATACAAGTTATTTTTGATACATCGCTTCTTGCCTACAGTGTTCCCGCCTTTTCAAAAAGATAGCGAGTCTAACTAAAATTCAAGGTGATATGGTGAGGTATTTTCACCCACTCACCTATTCACCAGCGCAGCGCACTCACCAGCGCCCGTGTTACTGAGGACCAAAATATTTTGCTGTAAAGCTACCATGCAGTCCATAGGGGACGTGATGTTTGAGTTTGAGGCAAGCCAGGGCCGGTGCCGTTATATTCTGAGCGTCTAAGATGGTCAGCTCGGAGCGTTGATATTCGGCGTTGTAGAGCAGCATCAGGACCCAGCCGTCGTCTTCGGCGGTGCCTTGGGGATGGGGGACAAACACGGGCTCGCCCATAAAGACGCGGCTACCCAGGTGCCAGAGCTGCTCTTCGCCAGTTTCGAGATCGTGCTTGAGCACCGCCTGGAGGGGGGCATTGCCCTGATCCCGCAGGGCGGCTCCGATGTAGAGATAGCGGTAAGGTCGTCCTACGTGGTCGGGGTGGATATCGGGAAACTCACAGCAGCGCTCGATCAGCTGGGTTTCTATAGCAGTTTCGCTAGCCAGGTCTAGCTCAAAGCGCCAGAGCTGCCCTTCGGGCACTTGCTCAAAATCGACTTCCTGGTAGTTTTTGCCGCCTTTTAGGGTCGGGAAGTCTTGATAACAAACCGAATCGAGGTAGAGTTTGCTGCCTGCCTCAAAGGCGTTGCAGTGGTGAAATACAAAACAGGAGCGGGTTTTGATGAACTGCACTGGATCTATGCCGTTACGGGGAATGACAATCGCTTGGGTAGCCTGCTTGGGGTTAAAGGCAATGCACTCGGCAGCACCTTTAAAGCCGAGGGCGTAGGGTACGGGGTTAAAGCTGACCGGGTTTTGGAAAAAGATGCAATAGTTGGGGGTGATGGCAAAATCGTGCAAAAAGGCAAACCCTGGAACGGCATGGGAATGTTGATGCACGAGTCGGCCTTCAGGATCAAATTCGTAAAGTGTGATGGTGCTGGAGAGGCCCGGTTTGACGGCAAAGTTGACCAGGCAGGACTGACCGTGGGTTTTCTCACAGCTGGGGTCAATGCGGGGGTGGGCTGAGAAGGCGTCGCCCACATTGAGTAGACCGTTGAGGGAGTCGATGCCCTGGGTCTCGAGGGTATGCGGGTCGAGGCGGTGGGGTTCTGCAGCTTCCCACAGGGCCAGCAGCTTGTCGCCCCAGTAAACGATGTTGGTATTGGCAATGTTTTTAAGGCGCACGTCAAAGGCATTGGCCATGACGCCGCCGGGTTTTTGGGTGCCAAATACACCGCGATAGAGGGGTTTACCAGCGGCTTGCTCGGCCACATAACCTTCGGTGCGCACAAACCGATTGCGGTAGTGGGCTCGGCCTTGGGAAAGTGCGATCGCATTCACCATGCCATCCCCATCAAACGGATGCTGTACGGGATAACCGTTGATATCCAATAGACCTGGCCCCACTCGAAACAGGGTGCCCTCTAACTCAGCG
>JBCCRZ010000039.1:0-18381 GCA_039200855.1 Cyanobacteria bacterium P01_D01_bin.44
CTGAGCCTGGTCTAAAAACCGATACAAATCATCCTTATCGATCAGCGGAAATGTGGGGCTACTGTCAACCTCTACATAGGTGCTGCCCTGCAACTGATAAATTCGCCATATCTGACCATTAAATCGCCAAAACTCTGGCACTCTCATGCTGGCGTAAAGTCGATTTTTATCAATGTCGGTATGCGTAATGTCTACCTCCACTACTAAATCTGGTGGCGGGTCAGTGCTTAGGTCAATATTGCGACCCGCGACTTGAGCCTGATGCTGAATGTAATAGGCATTGTCAGGCTCTGCCCCCCTGTCTAAATCCTCACGGTCTAAGGTCGTCGAGCGCATAGATTTTAGCTTTAGGCCCATTTCAACCACTAAGATCCGAATAAATAAGCCGATTAGCTCACTGGCGCGCTCGTGATCTTCTAGAGGCATTGAGATTTCTAAGGTGCCATGGTCATAGGTCAGGTGCGCCCCACGAGACTGTGGCAAGGCCGCCAAAATCTGCTGATACTGGGTCCAGGTGAGGTTATGCAAAGCAACCCGCTTTTCACCTTGCATAAATTGGGGAGGCGTGAGGGTGTTAACCATGGGCTTTATTCTCTGGCATCGTCGACGCAACAGAGAGATGGAATCGACCGGGGGATTTTTGTACCTGGAAATCGACGATATGACGTTTGTACTGGGCAAAAAATGTGTCTTTGCGGCTAATTAAATCCTCTAAGAATGCTCTGAAATCGTGCTTGGTTGCAGTAGCATTGGGCGGTAAGTCAAATATCTCGATGGCCTTGTCTAACTTTGATGGCTGTTCTGCCTTTGGTAAGAGGGCAATATTCCAGGCGAGAATTGCGATCGCAACCAAATGCTCTACCTCATGGTAATCGTGGGTAACCTCCAATTCCGGTCCAATAAATTCTTCCAGGATCGTAGACATCTTGACCTGGCCTTCGGGGTTAATTTTCAACTGGGTAGAATGGCTACCCAATGGCCCCTGAGTCAGCCTTTTTTCAAGCTGAGCCATCGATTTTTTCTCGGCAGACTTGTGCTTCTCCTGCTTCAGCAGTTTGCCAAACCCTTTAGATTTTTTCGCCATTGCTTAAATCTGCCTCTAAGTATCCTCAAACCAGTCTTGACCACCGGGTAGCCTAGCTAAAACCCCATTAACTTGAGAGGGAAGTTCTTTTCGGGGATAGGCATAGGTGAGATTCAGAAGCCGCTGTGCCAATACCAGTACTGCATCCCGATCGATACGAGCGGCAAACTGTGTGGGCTTAAGCTTCCCTTCTAGGGCTTCTAGACTGGCTGGAAGAATCGCTTCCTCCAAAGCATCGTCCAGGTAGGGAACCCACTCGTCTGACTTGATATAGTAGCTAGTCTTATTGTCCCTGAGATTGAGCTTGCTAATTTGCAGAATAGAATCCGAAATTGACACCAGCCAGGAATGGGTGAGGCGCTGCTCAACCTGATTTTTGAGTAAATGCACCAACAATCGAACCAAAAACGATTCAATATTTCGCAGGATGGCTTGCTTGCCCATACCTTCTAGCTCATCAACCAGCAGCAGCGCATCCTCATATCGACCTTCTACAAGGCTGCGCCTCAGGTCCAACAGTTCTTGGGTCATGGGGTTATCTACCCTCCTTGGGCATCTAGCCCCATCTTAAAACCTCTGGCCCTTGATTAAGCCAGTGCTCAAGCGCGGGTCTTTTCTGACCAGACGCGGGTGGGCAGGCCCCAAACGTAGATAAAGCCCTCGGCGGCTTTGTGGTCAAACTGATCGTCTGCGCCGTAGGTGGCGAGTTCGTCAGAGTAAAGGGTGTTGGCCGACTTGCGACCGACGATGGTGGCGTTGCCCTTAAAGAGTTTGACTCGCACAGTGCCGGTGACGCGCGTCTGGGTTTGGTTAATAAAGGCATCCAGAGCCGCTTTGAGGGGACTGTACCAGAGGCCGTTATAGACCAGTTCGCTATAGGTTTGCTCAATGCCCCGCTTGTAGTGGGTGACATCGGCGGTCAGGGTAAGGCTCTCGAGGTCACGGTGGGCAGCGATGAGGACCAGCAAAGCTGGAGCTTCGTAGATTTCGCGAGATTTGATGCCGACTAGACGGTTTTCCATCATGTCAAGACGGCCAATGCCGTGGTTGCCGACCGTTTCGTTGAGCTGGGTGATCAGCTCAACCGGGCTCAGGGACTGGCCGTTGAGGCTGATTGGGGTGCCTTGTTCAAAACCGATTTCGACGTAGTCAGGCTGGTCGGGGGTGGTTTCAATGGCCTGGGTCATCACGTAGATTTCTTCGAGGGGTTCGTTCCAGGGGTCTTCGAGGGGGCCGGCCTCGATACTGCGACCGAGCAGGTTGCGGTCAATGCTGTAGGGGGAGGATTTTTTAACCGGAAAGCTGAGGCCAAATTTTTCACCATAGGAGATGGCCTCGGCACGACTCATGCCCCACTCGCGGGCGGGGGCAAGGACTTTGAGATTAGGGTTAAGTGCGGCAATGGAGACGTCAAAGCGAACCTGGTCGTTGCCTTTGCCCGTGCAGCCGTGGGCGACGGCGTCAGCTCCATATTTTTCGGCGGCTTCTACCAATAGCCGGGCGATCAAGGGACGGGCTAAAGATGTCGAAAGGGGATAGCGGTTTTCGTAAAGGGCGTTGGCCTTGATCGAGGGGAAGGCATAGTCGATAACGAATTCTTGGGTGGCGTCAACCACTAAGGACTCCACTACACCAGCATCGAGGGCTTTTTTGCGAATTGGTTCGAGTTCGTCGCCCTGGCCTAAGTCAGCGGCGAGGGTAATGACTTCTTTGACGCCAAATTCGTTTTTGAGATACGGAATGCAAACGGTGGTATCAACCCCGCCGGAATATGCCAACACAACGCGTTCAGCGCGACCCATAGTTTTGTCCTGCTATCACTTCACAGAGTTCTTATTATTACAGTGAATATTGCGGGTAAAGAAATTACGGTTGGATTTTTCTGACATTTGAGGGGATATCTTGTTGCCGGACGGTTGGAAACTGTGATGACAGATGCACTAGCGGAGCCATGCCTTTTAGGCTATTGCCCGCAGGGCTATCATCGGCCAGCTCTTTGGAAGGCTACGCCCATCGCCGATTGGGAAAACGCTCCCACCCGCTATCATAGGAATCGCCCCTGAGTAAAGAATGCCGTGTTTTTCAGCATTGTCATCCCCACCTATAATCGCCTGCCGATTTTAGAGAAATGTCTGCGGGCTATGGAGCAGCAGCAGTTCTCCCCAGACACCAGTATCAAGGGCTATGAGATCGTCGTCGTCGATGATGGCTCCACTGACGGCACAGTGGACTGGATTAAGTCGCATGATTTGCCCCACGTCAGGCTATTTGAGCGCAATCATGAAGGGGCGGCGGCGGCTCGAAATTTTGGGGTGGAGCAAGCCGGGGGGGACACGATTATCTTTATTGATAGCGATCTGGTGGTGCTGGGGGGCTTTTTGCAGCACCATGCTGATGCTTTGACTCAATTTAGGCAAACCCAGGGCCACGATCGGGTGTTTACCTATGGGCGGGTGGTGAATACGTGCAACTTTGACGAGCCGACCTCTGAGCCGTTTAAGGTGACGGATTATTCTCAAGCGTTTTTTGCGACGGGGAATGTTGCGATCGCAAAGCACTGGCTGCTCAAAGCCGGTCTGTTTGACACCCAATTTACTCAATATGGCTGGGAAGACCTGGAGTTGGGGGTTCGCCTGAAGAATCTGGGCTTGACGATGGTCAAATGCCCAGACGCGGTTGGCTACCACTGGCATCCGCCCTTCTCAGTCGATGATTTACCTGAGCTGATCGACAAAGAAATTCAACGTGCTCGCATGGGGGTGGTTTTTTACCAAAAGCATCCCACCTTTGATGTGCGCCTGATGATCCAGATGACGCCGCTACACCAGGTGCTCTGGGGGGTGCTTTCTTTAGGGGGGCTGATCAATGAGCACACCCTGGGTCCCTTCTTAAAATGGCTGATCAACCAAGGCCATCCGCAACTGTCTCAGGAGCTGGCCAGGATTTTCTTAAATTGGTACAACGTACAAGCTGTCTATGCCGCCTACCGAGAACGGACACAAGGACAAGCAAAAGTATAGAAGTTGATACCCCTAATAGCAATCCGCACAAAGCTTTTTCGGATTACGAGACACCCTCGTTTTTAGCACTAACTAGGTTTACCCTGATCAAGTGTCATGGGCGATATGGCCACGGCTACATTATGGCAGTTGGCAATCAATACAAAATCTGTCACAGCTTCAACACCAAAGCTGAATTCACCTGGTTTAAGGTTTGATTAAAAGTTCAGTAAATCTACCCTAGTAAACTGGTAGATAACTTAGTAATTGTTAATACAACCCGGTTTTGGCCCGATTGTTACTGTAGGTACCTAAAAGTCCTGAGTGTTTTAGATTTCTGCATATGAGACCTACAGTATTTGAACTCCTTTTAAGCCCCCTTCATCAAGCAGGCTAAGGCCCTATGAGAGGTCATTAGATTATGGATATGCACCCAGATAGTGTTCAGCTTTTTCGTATGCTGATTCAGGCTGGCGCAAACCCAGGTGAAGATTTTTCTTGCGACTCAAACAGCCAAACCATCCGCATGAATGAGCGTAGTTTTGTCATGCTCCAAAACACATTCCCGGAAATTGACTGGCACGCTAGCGCCCAAATGATCGAGCGCGATATCCAAGCCCCTGCCAGCCAACTCGAAACAGCCCTGGGGGTTCCCTTTATCGATCAAATTCTTAGCAAAATTGAGCAGCGTTCTCAACAGCTGCCAGCGGCTGAAGCCGCTTGGTATCTACAGCAGATTATGGGTGGGGTAGAACGGCGGACAGGTGTCTCGCTATACCAGTGTCTGCACCAAAATGCCCCGTTGCCAGTGCGGGTCCATATCGACAAACTGCTGGATGATCAAAATCCGACTCCTTGCAATGATTGGATCGGCGACTTGATTTTAGCGGCTGGCGGTGATGCTACAGATTTTGAAGTTGACGGCAATGAGGTGCTCCTGAGCGAACGCGGCATACTTATTTTTGAACATGTCTGGACCGGGGAGTATGAGCGTTATGAGACAGGCCCGGAGGATTTTCTAGAAAGCGCTTGATTTTAGAGCTTGACGCTTGATTTTAGGGCTTGACTTTATAGAAATAAGTCGCTATTCATGACTGACACACGTAAGGCTACTGGCCCCGGAAGTCATGACTGCATCTACTCAACCTGTATCGACTCAATCCAGACAGGAGCCTGTCACCCTCCATTTAGTTCAGTTTCGCGAAACGGAGGTCGAGGATCTCCCCTTTGTTTTGGCAGCTGAGCGCAACCCCGCAAATTCTCCCTATGTCACCCAGTGGCCATTGTCACGTCACCAACGTGCGATTGAACACCCAGATGAGTGTCATTGGATGATCGAAGCCGACGAACAGCCCGTGGGCTACGCGATCTTAGCTGGGCTGAGTGATTCAAACGAAGTTTTAGAGCTTCGTCGCTTAGTCATTATCCAAAAAGGCAAGGGCTATGGCAGAGCCTCGGTGCAGTGGCTCAAACAGTTTGCCTTTGAGCAGCAGCAGGCCCATCGACTCTGGCTCGATGTCAAAACCTGCAACCAGCGTGCCCAAAAGCTGTATCGCTCAGAGGGGTTTGTCCAAGAAGGGACGCGGCGGGAGTGTATCAAGACCGATAGCGGCTACGAATCGTTGAAAATTATGGCGTTGCTTGCCCCGACCTATCAAAAGGCACACCCTTCCGGCAAAGGTGGCTGAGCCGCTAGGTCAAGCGCAAAGTCAGGCGGATGGGGAGCCGGATTGAGCCCTGCGGCCACGGTCCCTTGGAAAACTTGTCCGCCGTAGCCGCCAGAGTTCATATGGGCTCGGATGATCACAATTTGATCTGGCTGAATATCTACTGGCCCCCCCGAGCGGCTAAAGGGCTGTTCATCTATGTGGCTATGGGCCAGGATGCGACGATAGATCAAGGTGCCGGTCTGATCAGTGACTTCCCACCAGTCAGCGTACTGCTGACAGCCAGTGTCTGGGCTACTCACGGTCACCGATAGGGTATAGGCTCCAGGCTCTCCAGAGACCTCGTAGGCAGTGACGTCTGCCAGTGCAGCGATAGAGTCCTCAACGGGGACGTCGGATTCAGTCGGGGTGGCTAAATCTGGGTCAGAAGTAACGACAGAATCGGGAGCAGGGGGAGCAGACTCAACCGGCACATCTGACCCACAGCCGATTAACAAAAGAAGTGCGAACTGCCAAGTCAGCGCTTGCGCTATCGCACCCACTTTGATGCCGACATTACCCATTACCCATTACCCATTGCCCATTACCCATTACCCATTACCCACGACTCACTACCCCCTTAACCCCTTAAGCGAGCACCGCCGAAGGAGCCAGCGTTAAAATCTCGACCCCAGCTTTGGTGATTGCAATGGTGTGCTCAAACTGGGCTGACAGCTGCCGATCTTTGGTCAACGCGGTCCAACCGTCAGCCTGCAGCTCCACCTCATGGCTACCGATGTTGATCATCGGCTCAATAGTAAACACCATGCCTGCCCGCAGCTTTTTGCCCTTGCCCGCCGTACCATAGTGGGGAATTTGCGGCTCGGTGTGGAAAATACGATGGACGCCGTGGCCGACAAAATCTCGCACCACCGAAAACCCCTGGGCTTCGGCATATTGCTGAATGGCCGCCCCAATATCGCCCACCCGACCACCGGGCTTGACTGCTTCGATACCGACATACAGCGACTTTTCGGTCACCTCGACCAGCCTACGGACTTCGGGTGGCACATCGCCCACGATGAAGGTCCGAGATGTGTCTCCATGGTAGCCATCTAGGATAGGGGTGACGTCGATATTGATGATGTCCCCCTCTTTAAGGATTTGCTTGGCGTTGGGAATGCCGTGGCAAACTACCTCGTTCACGCTGGTGCAAATAGATTTGGGATAATCCATCACCCCTTCGGTACCTGCTGAATAGCCAAGCGGCGCACTTATCGCCCCTTGGGTCTGGGTCCAGCGCTCGGCTTCGTCGTTTAACTCAAGGGTGCTCACACCGGGTTTGACCATTGGTGTCAGATGATCGAGCAGCTGAGCTGCCAATCGACAGGCTTTGCGCATCTGCTCAAGTTCACGCTGAGAGAGCAGCGTAATGCCTCTAAATGCTGCGTCCACGGGTTTCCTAGTTTGCTCTTTTAAGTGACTTTATCTACTCTAGCGCTATTATTGTGCCCCGGTAGCCCGTTCATCGAGAAAGCTGGTAAATTAAAGCTCTTAAACCACATCCAGTTCGAAAACTTGAGGTTTTGCCAACAGGCAAACAGATCGGGCAATTCCCGTAGGGCAAACGACAGGTTTGGATGTGGCCAAGGTTTAAGCGTACTAGGCACACAACCCATGCGATTTGGACTGATCTGCTTCCTGGCGTTATTCTTCGGCACCGAATTGGTGCAGTGGGTGACTCACTTGCCCTGGCTCAGTGAGTTTGAGCTGTCGCTACCGCTGGCGTTACTGGGTGGCAGCGGGCTTGCGATCGCAAGCAACTATAAGCAACTCAACGGGTTACTCCCACCGCCCCAAGCAGGGCAACCCGACACCGCCATCGCCCCCAACCCGGCAGCATCCAGCCCCGCCACATCCCACTCAGCAGCACCCAGCACCAAACCCGCCCTATCTCCGCAGTCCCCGAGTCAACCCTCTTCGTCCTCAATTTCCTTCAAAATCAATAAGCCCCATCGCCCTTGACGACTCAAAAAAAAAGGCTAATCCCGGAGTGGAATTAGCCTTTGTATGACTTTCAGAATCAAGGAGACTTTTAGGAGTAGGTAAGCCAAACCTATTGCTCAGGTAGGAGGGTGAGACAGCACAAGACAATCATTGCATTAGCATTAACCGCTGCGTTAGCATTTGCCCCGTCGATCATTGCCTCTACCAACCGACCGTGTCGCGTATAGATTAAGAATAGTCATTTACACTGGCCATTAGGTGAACTAAGCGTAAAACCCCCTGTGTAAAACGCAAAAGAACTGTGAATCCCACGACGTCACCAGCGCTCGGTTAAGCATTTGGGCTTGATCTAGAGCTATTTCACCCCCTCAGGGTGAGGTTTAAATTAAGCATGTACATACTTGCCTATCGCATTTCTATCGTGTTGGCCAAACCATTAAATCTCCGCTAGTGGCATACTCAACTCGCAGTACTTTTACAATTGCGAGCGGATGGCGGTTGGGGTCCATATCCACCACTGAGGAGAGCTGACCTCGCTCATTTTTAAGACCAATGCGCTTTTCCCAGGGGTTCCAGCGATAGACAATGATGTCTTCAGGGTTGATCACATAGGGCAGCTCAGTGGCTAAACTGGCCTGTTGATTCCATTCACTGACCTGGGTGCTGACCACCCTAAAAGCGGCCTTGGTATACAGGCGCGTCTGCAAACCGACCCATAACTTAGACAACATCAGTGCATAGAGCGGACTAAACACCAGCACCACCACCCGACTGCGGTAGCGGCTAAACCGAGTCATGCCTATCTGCACCGTCGGGAGCCCTAACAAAATCAAATAGAGGGTGAGATATAGCAGCAAAAACCCCTCGCCCAGAACGCCACCAGACGTTGCTACACCGGCTAACAGGACCGCAAATGTTAGCCAATAAAAGAAGCGCGGCGCGGCAGGATGGACTTGGTGATAGGGTTTAATCGTCTCAATCTCTCGGTAAAGCAGGATCAAAAGCGGAATACTAAAAATCAGGAAAATGAGAATCATGGGTGACGACAGGAGAACATTGATGATACCGAGATGGTGATAGACTCGGCGGTAGTTTATCTATTCATTGGAAGATATAATCGCCCAGTGCAAGATTATTAGTCTAGACAAGCCGTATAGGTTGATACTAACTTCATGCAATTGCCTGCATCCTCCCAATGACGGTTGTCGTCAAGGGCATTTCATTGAAGCGTCGGTTTCCAAATTGGTAACGCTCCCAGGTAACGCTGACTCAGATGCCATACTCAAGTCATGACAGGAATGAGGCTTGCCTCGTTTGAGTTCAATAAGCTGTGCAACAGAGCTCGAGCCTCGCTCGAGATGGTTGAAAAGAATGCTAGTCAATCCGCTCCGATTGGCTGGCATTTTTCTTTTGTCCCAAATTTCTCTTCACCCAATATCAGCCAGCCTGTTGCGGCGCTGTGGGGATTTTTAAAGAACGTTAATAACTCAGGGATAGCTCCATTTACAGTCTGATTTTCTGTGTTAAGGTGACGTGTGATGATGGGTAATTTTTGAGCTATTAAGCCTGTTTAACCTGGTTAAGCGCGACTTTGTCAAAATTTGCTCTCGTCTTTTTTTTTAATGTTTGGAGAGAGACCATGTCCATTTATGTAGGGAATTTGTCCTACAGCGCTACGCAGGAGGATATTGAACAAGTTTTTGTGGAGTACGGCACGGTCAAGCGTGTAACACTGCCGATGGATCGCGAAACCAATCGCCCTCGCGGGTTTGCTTTCGTAGAGATGGAAGAAGACTCCCAAGAGGAGGCCGCGATCGAAGCGCTTGATGGCGCAGAGTGGATGGGCCGCGAACTGCGCGTTAACAAGGCCCGCCCCCGTGAGCAACAGCCCCGTAGAAGTAGTGGAGGGGGTAGCTGGAACTAATTTCAGTCCTGACATCCTTCCTTATAATCAGATCAAAAACGGGTCGGGCATGCATGCCCGACCCGTTTTTGATCTCACCAGGGCAGACGGCTACCATCCCAAGACCAAAAGCTGCCGGTATCCGATAAATCCACCTGGGCGAGCACCTGCATGAGCTGATTGACAGTTCGCTCCACCGAAAATAGCTTATCCGGCGGCACCCCCCGTTGAAAGGGTTGGGAAAGTTGGGTATCGGTGGTACCAGGATGAAGCATCACAACAATGGTTTGTCTGCTTTTGCGCCGATATTCAATGGCAGCGGTCTTGAGCAGCATATTTAGAGCCGCCTTAGAGGCTCGGTATCCGTACCATCCGCCCAAGCGATTGTCTTCGATGCTGCCAATTTTGGCAGAGAGCGTGGCAAACAGGTTGCGCTCAGCGTGATTGAGCAGGGGCATTAGATGCTTAGCCAGCAAGATCGCGCTGATGCTATTGACCTGAAAATAATGCAGTAGCTGCTCGGTTTCGATTTGCCGCAAGCTTTTCTCAGGCTTAATGTCAGGGGTGTGCAAAAAACCGACGCAGTTAATCACGACATGCAGCCGATCGGTAAACGACCGTAGCTTGGCTAACCCAGTCATAATCTGCGATTCGTCCGTGACATCCATCGTCAGGCAGGTCAGACGGGTGGGGTGCTCGGCCGCTAAAGCGAGCAACTCACCGGCTGTCTCAGGCGTGCGGTAAGTGGCAAATACCTGGTTGACCTGGGGCATTCTCAAGAGATGCCGGACAAAGCCCAACCCAATGCCCTGACTAGCCCCCACGACCAGGGCACGGAGATCTGTAATTTCGGTTAGTAGGGGCATTGGGTGGTTTCTGATTGGGGTGAATATGAACGGTTGATAGAAGATGAGGGGGGGGATAGCGCTCGGGGGTTGCCCAGAACTCAGAATTTTGAGTAAGGTTTTGAGAGATTGAGTGATGAATCGCCGCTAGCTTGCCCCCTGTCTTATCGGGAGCGTCCTCTAAATGTCTGAGTCTGTATCCCCGTTTTTTCGCGCCATCGAGCCCTCTGAGGTGGACAAACTTGAGGTGGGTCAGCCTGAGGTAGGCCAGCCTAATATAAACCAGACCGAAGTCAGCCAGGCTCATGTAGAAGCATTTAATGAACATCTTAATGCCCTCTTTGATAGGGCTCTAGATGGAATCTTTGTGACAGATTTAGAGGGTCGCTATCATCGGGTCAATAATGCCCTGGCCCGCCTCTATGGCTATGACTCTCCAGCGCACCTGATTAAGGCTCAACCTTTACTTCGCGGTCAACTGTATGTGGACCCGAGTACCCGCCCAGCCTTGCTAGCGGAGATTGCCACCGCTGGCAGCGTGGCTAACCATGAGATCGAGATTTATCGTCGAGATGGGAGTCAGTTGTGGATTTCTGAAACGTGCTGGCCGATTTGCGATCGCAACGATACCCCCCTCTACTATGAAGGCTTTGTCCGAGATATCACCGCCCGCAAGCAAATTGAAACCGCCCTAAAGCAGCGCGAGCACGAAAACCAGGCGATTATTAGCGCCATCCCCGACCTGATGTTTCGCGTCAACCGCGACGGCATTTACCTGGGCTATGTGGGGACTCACAAATTTCATGATCTATTGCCTGAGGGCTTTGAACCCAAAGGACAGCACCTCTCTGCGGCCCTGCCCCCGGAGATTGCTGAGCGCCATCTCGCTCATCTGGCCAGAGTGCTACAGACCGGAGAGGCCCAGGTCTACGAGCAAGCCCATACGTTTGCTGACCGCCTACAGGCAGAGGAGGTCCGCGTCGTCCCAGTAGACCAGGATGAAGCCCTGTTTATGATCCGGGATATTTCAATCCGCAAACAGGCGGAGGCCGCCCTAATCAAAAAAAATCAAGAGTTAGAAGACACCCTGACCCAGCTGCAAGCGGCCCAGACAGGGTTGGCCCAGGCAGATAAAATGGTGGTCTTGGGGCGCTTAATCGCAGGCATCGCCCACGAGATCAATACGCCGCTGGGGGCGATCCAGGCCGCCAGCAGCAACGCCGAAGGTGCGATCGCGATCGCGCTGCCCAAGCTACCCACCCAAATTGCCCAGCTATCTGAGGCTGAGCAGACGTGTTTTATCCATCTGATCGCTAACCCGATCCAAAACCCACTGGCCACCCGTGAAAAACGCCAGCAGCGGCGGCTGATCACCCAACAATTAGACGCCTGGAACATCGACAGCGCCAGAACCCTGGCCGACATATTAGTGGACATCGGCATCAGTGACCCGACCCCGCTGTTGCCGTTATTACAGCAGCCTGAGGCCGTTGACATCTTAGATTTGGCCTACGACCTGATCTCAGTTCGCCGCAATAACCAAACCATCAAACTGGCTGTCGAGCGCGCTGCCAATGTCGTCAGTGCACTCAAAAGCTACGCTCACCAGGACTTTCGTGGCGAAAAAAACCTGATCCAAATTAGTAACACGGTGGAAACCGTGCTGACGCTATACCAAAATCAAATCAAATCTGGCATTGAGTTGATTCGCAACTATCAGCCCGTGCCTCCCCTGCTGTGCTATCCCGATGAGCTGAGCCAGATTTGGACCAACCTGATTCAAAATGCGATTCAGGCCATGAAGGGGGAAGGCCGCCTTGAGGTGGGGATACACCCTGCTCAAGTTGAGCGGGACGCGTATGCTGGCCCCTGTATTTTAGTCACCATTACAGACCAGGGACCCGGTATTCCAGAGGATATCGTTGCCCGGATTTTTGACCCCTTTTTTACCACTAAACCGATCGGAGAGGGCACCGGGTTAGGATTAAACATCTGCCAAAAAATTATCGAAAAGCATCGCGGATGGATCACCCTTGACAGCGTACCTGGACACACTTGCTTTGAAATTGGACTACCGTTGGAGGTGGACTAACGTCGAAATTTAGAAGTTTTCACAAATTTTCAGGGTGTATTGACAAGAAATCAGCCATGCAGATGTTAGGCATTATTTGTGTAGACGATGAATCCACCGTTTTAGAGACACTCAAAGAACAGCTCAGCCGACATCTGAGAGCCAATCGATTTTTGATCGAAGTCGCAGAGACCGGCTCTGAGGCCCTGGAGATTCTCGAAGAGCTTAGGGAAGACGACATCGACGTTGCTCTGGTGATTTCTGACCAAATTATGCCGGGGATGCGCGGGGATGAGCTACTGGTCAAAGTTCATAAGCAGTACCCAGAAATTCTCAAGATTTTATTGACCGGGCAGGCCAACACAGAGGCCGTCGGCAACGCTGTCAATAACGCCAATCTGTACCGCTATATTGCCAAACCCTGGGAAGAAACGGACCTCTGCCTGACGGTCAATGAAGCCCTGCGCTGCTACCAGCAAGCCTGTCAGCTCACCGAACAAAATCAGGCCCTGAAGCGGGCTAATCAAGAGCTGCTCGAGTTCAATGCCTCTTTAGAAACACGGGTGGCAGAAAGAACCGCCGCTCTGACCACCGCTAATACTGAACTGCGATCGGCCAAGGAATCTGCTGAGGTCGCCAACCAAACCAAAAGTGCTTTTTTGGCTCGTATGAGCCATGAGTTACGCACGCCCCTCAATGCCATTTTGGGCTTTAGTCAGCTGCTGAGCCACGACCCGGCCTTGGATCAACCGCAACAGGGCCAGTTGGCCATCATCAATCGCAGCGGCGAGCATCTGCTCAATCTGATCAACGACGTACTCGAAATGTCGAAAATTGAGGCGGGAAAAACCACCCTCAACCCAGCCACGGTTGATTTGCTAGCACTGCTAAATGACCTTTATGCCATGCTGCGGTTCAAGGCAGAGGCCAAAGGATTACGGCTGGGGTTAGCAATCTCACCATCAGTGCCCCGTTGGGTTGAAATTGACGCTAATAAATTACGCCAGGTGTTGATCAACCTGTTGGGGAATGCAATTAAGTTTACGCAGACCGGGGAGGTGAGGCTGGAGGTCGGGGTCAGGGGTCAGGGGTCAGGGGTCAGGGGTCAGAAAGCCGGAAGAGATGGGGAAGGTGGGGAAGGTGGGGAAGGTGGGGAAGGTGAGGCAAAGGAGTTTCCTCCCCTATCTCCCCTATCTCCCCCATCTCCCTCATCCCACCACTCACCACCCCCCACCCCCCACTACCCAATCACCTTCTCCGTCACTGACACCGGCCCCGGCATTGCCTCGGAGGAAATTGAGCAGATTTTTGAGGCGTTTGGGCAGAGTCAAAGCGGCAGGCAGACGACAGGGGGAACTGGCTTAGGGCTGACCATCAGCCACCATCTGGTGCTGCTGCTGGGAGGGGATCTGCGGGTTAAGAGCACGGTGGGGCGCGGCAGCTGCTTTTACTTTGAGCTGCCCCTGCAAACGGCGCTCCCCATGCCCGGTCAACCGTCGCAACGGGTCATTGGTTTAGCCCCCGATCAGCCCATCTATCGCGTTCTGATCGTGGATGATGTGCCAGAGCTGCGGCTGTTGTTAATGCAAATGTTAGGAACGGTTGGGTTTGAGGTCCGGGAAGCGGAGAATGGGGAAGCTGCGATCGCACAGTGGCAAACCTGGCAGCCTGATCTGATTTTGATGGATTGGCACATGCCGGTGATGAATGGCAAAGAAGCGGTTCAGCGGATTCGAACCGCCGCCGCATTCCAAGATCGTCCATCTCCGATCATTGTGATCACCTCCGCCAGCGTGTTTGTTGAGCAAGAAGCCGACATTTTACAGAGCGGCTGCCAGACGCTGGTTCGCAAACCTTTTACAGAGCAAGATATTTTTGATACATTGAGCCAGCACTTAGGGGTTCGCTATCGCTACAGCACGGATGAATTGACCCACCCGTTGGCCTTAGCCCCGACTTCAGCCACTTTCGAGATCACGGCTGAACGCCTCGCCACCGCCATGCCCAGAGACTGGATTAACACCCTGCATACAGCTGCCGTTGTTCTAGATGCAGACAGTTGCCTTAAGCTAATTAAACAAGTTCCTGATGATGAAATTACCCATGCCCTGAGCGAACTGGTCCACAATTTCCGGTTCGATATTCTGCTAGAGCTGAGCCAGTCAACGGAGACCTCTTGATAGCTGCTATGACCCATCTCAACTCCGGCCATCTCAACTCCAACCTTAGTCTGGCAGATGCTACCGTCGATCAATCTCCCATCGAGCAAGCCTCACAGCTATCCCCTGGCATCGCCTACTACCTGCGCCGCCTGCTCAGGCAAAACATAGAGAGACTGACCCTCAAAGGGTCGGCTAAAAGCTGCTCAGCCGCAATTTTGACGAATTTAGACCAGCTCCTTCGGGGACGATCGGCCCAAACCCTACAGCAGCTTGAGACCCTGGCCCAACAGCATCAAGTGTTGAGCAATCAGGGGCTCAAACAGCGCCAGCCCCTGCGGGAAACCGAGGCTCAAATTTTTAACCATCTGGGCCTAGCTGTGACCGCAGATACTGAGCAGCCCACCATTTTGATTGTGGATGATATGCCCGACAATCTGCGGCTGCTCACCACGACCCTCACCCAGCAAGGGTACAGCGTCCGCAGTGCGATCAATGGGGCGCTTGCTCTGAGTAGCGCCCAGCGCATTAAGCCAGATTTGATTTTGCTAGATATCACCATGCCAGGGCTGGATGGCTACGAGGTCTGTGAACGCCTCAAAGCCGATCCCAAAACCAGTGATATTCCGATCATTTTTATCAGCGCCCTGGACTCTGCCCTCGATAAGGTCAAAGCCTTTAGCATTGGTGGCGTTGACTACATTACCAAACCCTTTCAAATCGAAGAGGTTCTGGTGCGGATTGAGCATCAGCTCAAACTTTGGAACTTGCAAAAACGCCTGGAGGAGCAAAGCCTCGTCTTACAGCAAGAAATCGACGAACGTCAACAGGCAGACGATCGATCTCAACGCCTGTTTGAGAAAGCCTTTAGCGGTCTTTATCGGCTTGCCCCAGACGGTCAGTTCCTCAGCGTCAACACCCAGCTAGCTAAGCTTTATGGATATGATTCTCCCGAAGATTTTATTGAAAAGGTCACCGCCCCCACCCTTTATGTGAACCCGGGCCAATATGCTATATACGCCAACCAGATTACCTTAGCCAGCAGCCTGACCAACTTTGAGTCCCAGGTGTATTGCCAGGACGGGCGCAAGCTGTGGATTTCTGAAACTGCCCGAGCGGTGCATGACAAGCAAGGCGATTTACTTTATTACGAAGGGACCGTCACCAATATCTCCCTGCTTAAGCAAGCGGAGGATGGCTGGCGACGGGGCCGACGACGCACCAAACGGCTGCTGTTGATGCTGTTTCCTAAACCGATTGCCCAGCAATTTGCTAGGCATCGGGAACGAAACATTGCCAACTGTTTTGAGCACACCACTGTCCTGATAGCCGATATCATTGGAGCCCATGCCCTCACCCGCGACTTAGACCCAACTGACTTTACCGCCGTGATCAATCAGTGTTTGTTTGCTTTTGATCGTCTGGCCGAAAAACTCAACATTGAACCGATTAAGGTCATGGGCACACGCTACTTGGCGGTTGCGGGGGTTCCCAAGGCCCATGCTGACCCTGAAGGTGCGATCGCAGATCTTGCCCTGGGCATGCAACAAATCATGGTCGAGCACCCCGACCCCCACCCCTTAAAACTGCGCATCGGCCTCCACAGCGGCCCCGTCATTGCTGGGGTAATTGGCCGCAAAAAGCTCAGCTATGACGTCTGGGGCGACACGGTTGAGCTGGCCAGCGGACTAGAACGAGAGACCCCCCCGGGTCGCATCCAGGTATCGGCCAAGGTCTACGAGGCTCTCAAAGACCGCTATCAGCTATCCCACGAGAGCACGTTTTCTTTAGAAAAACAGGCTGAAGTGACGATGTATTGGTTGGATGGGAAGACAAAGGTTAACGAATCAAAGATTCGTTAACCTTTGTCTTCCAAATAACTCGCTGCTTGTAACCGAAACATCTCAGCATACCGCCCCTGTATTGCCATCAGCTCGTCGTGGGTGCCGATCTCGGCAATGCGGCCTTTTTCTAACACGACGATTCGATCGGCCATTCTAACGGTTGAGAAACGGTGACTTACCAGGAAGGTCATCTTGCCGCGGGTGAGCTGACGAAAGCGTTGGAAGAGATCGTGCTCTGCGATCGCATCCACCGCCGCAGTTGGCTCATCTAGGATCAAAATCTGCGCCTCACTCATAAAAGCCCGGGCTAAGCCAATTTTCTGCCATTGTCCCCCTGAGAGATCTACCCCCCCTTCAAACATTTTGCCAAGGATGGTCTCATACCCCTCGGCCAGCCCCTCAATCACATCTGTCGCCCCAGCATCCACCGCCGACCGCTGGACCCTAGGACGGTCTGATCGCTTAGTGAGATTGCCAAAGCCAATGTTATCCTCCACCGTCAGGGCATAGCGCGCAAAATCTTGAAAAAGCACCCCAATATTGCGCCGCAGGTCGCTCAGATCAAAGGCCCCCAAGGGCACACCATCGATCGTAATCGTCCCCCGGTCAATGTCATAGAGACGGGTCAACAGCTTTAACAAGGTCGTTTTGCCCGACCCGTTTAGGCCCACCAGGGCAATGCATTCCTGGGGTTGCACCTGTAGCGAAATCTCTCTGAGGGTAGGAGCACTCGCCCCTGGATAGGTAAACTCGACCCCATTTAGCATCAACCCCTCACGAATCGGGGATGGAAACAATTTGGGCTGAGTTGGACTCACCACCCGAGGCACCAGATCCAAGAACTCAAAATACTGGGACACATAGAGGTTGTACTCATAGAGATTGGTAATGCTGAGCAAAATGCCCCTGATATTGCCCTGTGCCTGTTGAAATGCCCCCACATAGAGGGTCAGATCGCCAATGGTCACTAACCCCCGCACCCCCTGCCAAATCACTAATGCATAGGCCCCATAAAACCCCGTTGTTGACATTAACTCCAGGCCAAACTGAGCCAACGACTGTCGGGCCGCTAGCTGGCGTGACTCTTGGTTAAACGTCTGGCGAATTTTGCGATACTGCTCCACCAGGTACTGCCCCAGGTTAAACAGACGCACCTCTTTAACGTATTGAGGCTCTGTCAACACCTCACCAAAATAATCAGCCTGCCGCCGCGCCGGGGTTTGCCAGCGGGTCATGCGATAGCGCCGATGAGAATAATGCACCCCAATCCAAAAGGTGGGCAATGTACTCAGCAATAGCAACAACATCACCCACGGGCTAAATCGCAGTAGCAGCGTCAGCAACCCAACAAACTGGGTAATCTGCCCCAATAACCTGGAAAATAAACGCACCACCTGTAGCGGATAGGTACTGCCACTCTGCTGTGCCCGGTTGAGCACATCGTAAAACTGAGAAGACTCATAGTAGGCCAGATCTAACCGAGTCGCCTGCCTCAACAGATTTAGATTGGCATACAGTAAAAACTGATCTTCGAGCACCCGAGAAACATAGGTGCCGGCCTGCTGGAGAAGTGCCCCCACGCCTTTTAGGGCAAAGCCCGCCGCCACTAACAGCACCAGCTGTCGGGGGAAGGTCGTCAATGTCCCCGCCTCAACCAGGGCAACCACCTGATCGACAATCAGTTTGCCGACGTAGAGTTGGGCAATCGGCCCCAATGAGTTGAGCAGCGTCAAGCCAATATTGAGCAGCAGCCAGACCGGAGCTGATGCCCACACCAAACGGACTAAACGGGGCGTATTGCTGAGAATTTCAAGAACGCGGCC
>JBCCRZ010000040.1:0-18373 GCA_039200855.1 Cyanobacteria bacterium P01_D01_bin.44
CTTTCAGCTCCCCGACGGCAGCTAATTCACCGGCAGATTGCTCAACATTTCTACCAGCAAGTTAACGAGGATGACACCATTGCCAGTGACGTGGCCCACCATGCTTTTTTAGGAGAAGACTTTGACCTGGCGACTGAAATGGCAGTTGTGGCCGCAGAGCAGTCACTCAAACTGTTTGCCTATACTGCCGCTGTGGATCAGGCCCGTCAAGGGTTTCAAGCGGCTGAGCAACTCGGCCAGCAGATACGCATCGCCCAACAGGCTAAGTTACTGAATCTCTGCGCGCTGGCCGGGGTTCAAGGGGAAACCACAACGCAATTGACAGCCCAAGCCCAGCAGCTGGTGGAAGAGGCCCAGGCCCAACAACAACCTGAGGCAGAAACCAATGCCCTGGAAGCCCTAATTATTCTGCAGTTTAACCAAAGTGACTTTGACGGTGTTCATCGCTATTCCCTCCAGGCAGCGTCGGCAAGTCGGGTGGCGAATCCAGCGGTGGTGGCGCGCACCCTGGCCTACAGCGGTGGTTGTCTGGCTGAAATTGGGCGCGATATCCCCCGAGCAGAAGCACTGTTGCTGGAAGCCCAATCTTTAGCAAAGCGGGTCGGCATAGAAAATTTTGATATTTTTGCCGGATTGGGGGCCATCCATCAACACTACGGTCGTTATGACGAAGCCCGAACCCTGATTAGTAAAGCCCTGCACCTGGCTCAGATTCATCAGGAGCACTGGCGAGAGTGTCATTACTTGAGTTATCTGGCCATGATCGAGTTGGAAATTGGCAATCCAAAAGCGGTTTTTCCCCACATGGTAGTCATGTTGGAGGCTGCAGCAAATATTCAAGGGGAAGGAAGCGAGGCGGCCATTGCCCAAGCGATTACGGCTCTGGCGCAATCTCAACTGCGGGAACCTGCTGCTGCCAAAACCTTACCGGCTGCGATCTCCGCCCTACAGCGAGCCGACGCCAAACGGGTGCTGGCCTCCATCCTGATGCGTGCCGCAGTAATCGATTTGGAGGACGCGAACCTACAATTAGCCTATGAACGCGCCACAGCTGCTCTCAAAAATGCGCGTAAGATCAACCATCCCAGCCAAATTGCCTTTAGTTGGGCTGTGCTTGTTCAAAGCCTGCTCAAGCTAGGAGAAACCAAGCAAGCGCTGACCGAATTTCAGCAGCTACAAGAAACAATAGATTGCCGGGATATCAGTGCTAATGCCCAAACTGCAATCGCCGTTGCTCAACAGGCCCTATCGAGTCCAGCTCCCTCAGTTCCCTAACTCTGTCCGCATAGTTCAATACCCAAGTTTCCCATGACCTTTGTTGTTGTTGAGACCCAATCGGAAACGCTCCTTTATCCGGAGAACCCAAGTGAGGCTGATCTCCGAACCCAAGATTGCATTGCCGAGCGCAGCGGCAAATGGCTCTACAGTCTGCTGTCGGGTGATCGACACCGGATGATTTGTATCGTGGAAGCGCCCGATACCGAGTCTGTGCGTGAATCATTTCGTCGGGGCGGTACCGTCTTTAGCCATATGTGGTCGGGTGAGCTGATCATGCCTGAAGAGCCGCCGTTAGCTCACAATGAACCGGTCTTAAAAGTGTTTGAGCACACCTATCCCCAAGGATTAACCTGGGACCAGTGGGATGAAGCAAACCGCAGAGTGCTACCCTGCCACGATAAGCGGGGAGTGGAGTGGGTACGGTCTTATATATCTAGCGATCGCACCCGCATCATCTGTGAACTGACGGCCCCTGATGCCGAAGTCATTCGCGAAACCTACCGGCGGTTCAATATTCCGTATGACCGAGGCTGGTCAGCGCTGGTGATCAAGCCATGAGCCTTCTAACTGGTCTAGCTTTCCACGCATCGTTCAAGAATCGGGCTGAGGGTGGGAGTGTAGACATCTCATCTAACCAGCTAACACTACGTTGCAACGGCGAAGCATGGGCAATTAATCAGAATCCACAGCTACTGCCGCCGTTGAACCCCAACGTTAGGGCAATTTTTTTGAGAGCTTGGACCTTCTGCGGGGGTAGCAGTTAACCTAGCTCGAGTGTCCTAATCTGATTCATACTCTTATAACTGTCACATTGCTCCAAATCGAACTGAACATAGCAACTGTCACAACAAGCACTTGCAAGATTGAATAGGGTGCAAGCTTGCAGCCTATTCCCCCGTCTAAAAAGCGTGGGAGTGGTTAAAAATTACGTACGGCTAGCTCAGCAAAGCCCTTACAGCTTGCTCATAGCGACTATTTACCACATCCCAGTCAATAATATTCCACCAAGCATCCAGGTAGTCCCCTCGACGGTTTTGATAGTTCAAATAGTAGGCATGCTCCCATACGTCATTGCCCATTAGAGGATAAAGGCCCATGCTTAAGGGATTATCCTGATTGCCTGTAGATGTTACCTCTAGTTCACCGGCACCATTCAGAACCAACCATGCCCAACCGCTCCCAAAGCGCTTCTTCCCGGCAGTATTAAAGGCGGTTTGGAACGTGGCAAAATCGCCAAAACTATCATTAATGGCCTGAGCGATCGCCCCACTTGGCACTCCCTGACTACTGGGAGTCATCGCTTCCCAAAACATGATGTGGTTAGCATGGCCTCCCGCATTGTTGCGCAGGGTCGTCCGCACAGCTTCAGGGGCGCTATCGAGATGGGTTAACAGGGTTTCTAGCGACTGGCCTTCGAGTTCAGGATAGTCAGCGATCGCAGCATTCAAATTTCTGACATATCCAGCATGATGTTTATCGTGGTGGATAGTCATTGTCTGAGCATCGATATAGGGTTCCAATGCCTCATAGGCGTACTTCAATGGTGGCACAACAAACTCACCTGAAGGTGCTTGGGCCACCGTACCTTCCTGCAGAGGGGAGAGCATTTCTAGCTTTTGTGAGGAAATGGGACTGCTGGCATGGTGAGCCGCGATCGCTTTTTGCAAGCTACTGCCAGCCAGTACGGTAACCAATGCAACTGAAACAAGAAGCCGAGCAAATCGTTTGAACGAGGATATGACCATAGGATTGAAAACTTTGATGAAGTAGACCAAATGAAAACGTGTTGGTCATCAGAATAGATCATGATTATTTACAAAGCATGAGGCGACAGCCCTAATTTTCCATAGGGCGATCGCCCTAAATCGCCCTTAGGTCTAAAGACCTAGACAGCGCGTGTATGCTTCTGTGATGTTTGCTTGGAACTCTTTGGTCGGAAACTCTGGGGTAAACTTTTCAGAACGACTTGGAAAGAAAACGTGTCAGCCTGTTAAAGGCAAACCCATAATGGAATCTCAAGATGCCATCGCCCACAACCCGATACAAGTTTTGATTGTGGATGATGAAGATATCGTTCGCTACGGTCTGAAGGCAATTTTGCAGCGGGACCCGACCCTGAAAATCGTTGGGGAAGCTCACAATGGGGAGGTGGCGATCGCCCAAGCCCGGACTCTGCATCCTGACGTAGTGTTAATGGATATCAAAATGCCTGTCATGGATGGTGTAACTGCGACTCGTCTCATACTTCAGGACCATCCCAATGTCAGAGTCCTAGTCCTAACAACCCATACAGAAGACCAGTACCTGATTGAAGCTATCCAGCACGGTGCCGCTGGTTATTTCTTAAAAAATACCCCTCCAGACGATCTCATCACTGGCATCCAATCGGCCCACAAGGGATACATGCAACTGGGTCCCACCCTCGGCCCAAAGCTCTGTCAACAGCTCCAATCACCTACAGCTGAAACCAATGAATCTCAAGCATTCTACGTTCCCCATTCAAACCTTGCGATGCCAGATTCCAACCAAGAAGTGACGCCTCGAGAACGGGATGTATTACACCTAATTGTCGAAGGGGCCAACAATCAAGAAATTGCTCAGCTGTTGCACATTGCCGAAAAAACTGTGAAAAATCACGTCAGCAATATGTTGAAACGGGTAGGATTGCGCGATCGCACCCAATTGGCCATTTGGGCCATCAAAACCCCTACTGTTTTAGCGACCAATTCTCCCCAAGTCCCACCAACTATCTCACCCCCGAATACCGCAGAAACAACTCCTGCTATCGACTACCACCAATAAGCTATGCCGTCCTGGAACCTGAGTGCAAAATTCAGCGTATTACTTGTCTTGGTATTTTGCATTGGTAGTGTCCTGACCGTTTTTACCTTGTCCAAACATCTCAACACCCAAGCGGAGGAGGTCGTCAAAGAACGGGCGGAAATTCTACTTTCCACCATGCAATCGGCCCGCGACTATACTCAAAATCATGTCCAGGCGGTTCTGAATGACAATGATGCTGATCGTCTTGTTCTGGAGAGTATTCCCACCTTCGCTGCCCAAATCATTTTTGAAGGGTTTCGGCAGCGTTCATCGGCGTTTCAAGACTTCTCATACAAAGAAGCGGCCCTGAATCCCACTAATCCCGATGACAAGGCCGATGACTTTGAAAGTCAATTATTCAATCAACTTCAGGGCTTTTCAATCGCTCAGGCGACCCCAAACCCTCAAGCATTATCAGGATACCGTACCCAAGATCAGCAAAAGCTGTTCTACATCGCACAGCCGATATTTGTAAAGGACAGGAGCTGTTTGCAATGTCATGGGGATCCCGCCCAAGCTCCCCCAGCTTTGATTGCCAAATACGGTGACAAAAATGGCTTTGGTTGGCAGATTAACGATCTGGTAGCAACTCAAATCATCTATGTCCCTGCCAATAACATTTTTGAGCGGGGCCGCCAAAATCTCTGGACGGTAACCAAAATCTTTCTGGGCATTTTTGCGGCTATTGCCCTCGTGATTAATCTCTTATTGTGGCGTACGGTGATTCGTCCTCTTGCTGTGCTGACGCAGGTGGCCCAACAAATCAGTCGCTGTTCTATCGAGCTGGCCCAAAATGATCGAATTTCAGCCCCTAACCTCGCTCCATTAGCCTCTCGCAGGGACGAACCTGGACAATTAGCGCGGGCGTTCGACTATATGCTTTATGTCCAGGGCCAGCGAGAACAAGACTTGCAGCAGGCGGTACAGACTCGAACGCAGTCTTTGGAAACTGAAATGCATGAGCGCCGAGCAGCACAGAATGCATTGCAAACCTATACCCATGCCATTAACCATGACCTACGGAATTTAGTGATGGGTATTTCAATGGTGGTGCAGGGCACGTTGATAAGTGCATCGGATGGGAGTTCATGTGCGATCAATCAATCCATGTCTGGAAATGATGAACCGAGCGACCCGGCATCTCCGATTACAGTAGAGCCGATGGCGTTAAAGATGATTCAGAAGAGTTGCGATCGCCAACTCAACCTCATGAACTCTTTAGTCGATGTTAATTCATCGGAAATTTGGCGCACGGTCCTCCACCTTGAAACCACCCAACTCCAAACCCTGATTCCAGATTTAATCGAGACCATCACCACCACCCTCCCCTCCAATGCAACACTAAGCCACCAACTCCCTCAATATTTACCTTGTATCCAGGCCGATCCAATCCAACTCAAACGGGTCTTTGAAAATTTAATCAACAATGCCCTCAAGTATAATCCCAATGGGGTGGACATTACCCTGGGGGCGATAGTGGTAGAATCTTACGATGGTAAGCGATTTAGCATCCGCTGTACTGTTACAGACAATGGCATCGGGGTAGATGCTAACGAGAAACAGGAATTGTTCAATATTTATGTGCGGGGAAAGGATGTGGATCGTCGCTGTGCGGTAGGTAAGCGCCAAATCCTCGGTGGGGAAGGTCTGGGTCTCTACATCTGCCGAAAAATCATTGATGCACATGGTGGCAATATTGGTCTCGAAACCGCTGCTGATGGAGGGGCCATTTTTTGGTTCACTCTACCTGTGTAATTAGAAACTAATGTGCTCAATTCATATCATTAGGTTCTCGAACAATCCAGCAGTTCCTCTCCCCCTCCCGATGCACATAGTGACCATAAAGACCTGATTGAGCTGACCTGGAAAGTAATCAATATTAGGCACCTCTCCATACTCACGAATCACCTAAATAGCAGGGTGAAAGTCTTTCTCTTTGAGGCGATATTTCAGAATCAGAATTGTACTGTCAATTCCTTCATGAATATTCGCCTTAACTTTGGATTCCGTATCCGCCTGGGAGAATACCCGCAGGCTATTAGTGATTGCTAAGGTTCGATTGCCCTAGTATTTGACGGTGTCTAAACAATTCTGTTGCAGCGGACTGCCCTGAGTGATCAATAGGAATTTCAGGATTGCTAACAGCCGCTGAACAGAAACGTTAGACGAAAGAAGAGATATGAGACTCGTATTTTGCTCACGTCATTCACTCTCGAATCAGCGAAAACCTATGATTAGACGTCGAGGTGGTTCTGGAAAATGGTTGTGAGAGTAACCACTATCAGAACTTCCGAAGACAAGCCTCCAGCTAGATTTGAGCATGTGTTTCTAGCTCTTTTAGAACAGAACCGCTTTACTGTACCAGAAAATCTAGAAAGAGCTGTACCTTCAGCGAAGTATGCTGGCGCTGTTTGTAGAGGGCAAAGGCCTGACGCACGGGTGATTCAATGTCTTCTAAAACGGCTTGTAGTCGCCCGACTTGTAAATCTATCTGTACCACGAATTCGATTAAATGGGTGATCCCCACACCCTGGATAGCTAGGATGCGAGCGGTATCTGCGCCAGTCACCATCGGCGACCCCTGCACCGCAACTTCTGAGAAATCCTGTCCCATACGGTACAACCATTTCATCGGCTGCCCCGTGCGTGCCGCCAACAGACGAATACAGTTATGCTGTTGCAGCGCCGTTAACGTGGTTGGTGTGCCATGCTGTTGCAAATAGCTGGGGGCTGCCACCGTTACGACACGATAGCTCTGCAGAGGCTGCACCATTAAATTAGAATCCGACAAACTGCCAAAGCGGATAGCAACGTCGATGTTTTCTTCTACCAAATCTACAAAGCGATCGCTCACGTGCAGCTCAATCTGGATTTCGGGATACTGCTGCGTAAACGTTGGCAGACGTGGGGCCAGCACGTGGGTGCTGTAAGCTGCGGGGAGCGATACCCGTAACAGCCCTTTCGGGGTTTCTACGCCTTGGGTAATCAAAACTTCAGCTTCGGCGATGGTGCTTAGGGCCTGCTGGCAGCGCTCAAAATAGATGATGCCCTCCTGGGTTAGACGCAGGCTGCGAGTGGTGCGGTGAAAAAGCTTTACCCCCAGTCTCTTTTCCAAACGCGAGACTGCCTTACTGACGGCGGACGGATTGAGCCCCAGGATCTCAGCTGTGCGGGCAAAACTGCCCAGTTCTGCTGCTTTGCAAAAGATTTCAATAGTACTCAGACGTTGGGTGGAGAGTTCGGGCATGGTTACAGAAAACGCCAGCATAGATCAATGATGCACTTATTCATGCTGCCATATCATGAGTGAAATGATTTATAGCCTATTTATTCATTTTTTCATGGGGAATACGATGAGAACGTTCAACGCAGTCTGAAATACCTAATCATCATGAAAGCTGCTCGTCTATATGAAATCGGTTCCCCTCTACGGGTGGAAACCATGCCGAAGCCTACCCTTCAAGCGGGCGGTGTGGTTGTTCGTATCCTGAGCGCTCACATTCCTGCATTCACCCACAAGGTACTTTCAGGAGAATTGGGCTACATGCTGCCGGAGCTTCCCTTTACGCCAGGAACTAGCGCGATTGGCGTGGTCGAATCTGTTGCCGATGATGTGTTTGGCGTTGAGGTGGGGCAAACGGTTTTTTGCGATCCGCTAATGGCGGTTCCGACCCAGGATGGCTCAAGTAACAGCATCCTGATTGCTTGGACAGGACTAGGGGCCGACTCTGCTCAACTGCAGAACATTTGGAAAGATGGAGTTTGGGCAGAAAAAGCCCTGTGGCCTGCGGTTTGTCTTACGCCCATTCCTAACTCAC
Organism: Cyanobacteria bacterium P01_D01_bin.44; assembly: GCA_039200855.1. Classification (GTDB taxonomy): domain Bacteria; phylum Cyanobacteriota; class Cyanobacteriia; order Phormidesmidales; family Phormidesmidaceae; genus SIO4C1. Next base: position 7,920 of record JBCCRZ010000040.1, read on the forward strand.
TAGCCGATACCCCCCATGCCCTCGCCGCACTCGGCTATCTAGCGATCCCCTACGGTGGGTTTCTGCGCGGGCAGCTACGCCCCGGACAGCAGGTGATTATCAGCGGTGCCACAGGTGGATTGGGCAGCGCGGCGGTTTTAGTGGCCCTAGCCATGGGTGCAGCGCGGGTCATTGCTGTGGGCCGTAATCAAACGGTCCTAGAGCAACTTAAGCAGCTTGATCTCCAGCGCGTGGTCGGTGTGGCGTTGACGGGTGATGTTGAGGCAGACCAAGCCACGCTCCTAAAACTTGCAGGGGGCAGCGACCTGATGCTCGATACGCTTGGCGGTATCAAGCATCCTCAGCCCACCCTGAGCTGTATTCGTGCTCTGCGTCCTGGCGGTACAGCAGTGTTGATGGGCGGTGTTCAGGCGGATATTCCGCTACCCTACGGCGAAATCATGCTGAAGCAAATCAGCATTTGTGGCGCGTTTATGTATCCCCGCACTGCGCCACAGGAGCTTTTGCAAATGGTTCAAGGGGGTAGCCTTCGCCTGGATCACATTCAGCGACAGACCTTTTTACTCTCTGAGATTGAAGATGCGATCGCCCATGCGGCCGCTTCGAAAGGACTGGATTACACCATTTTGACGACTGTAAACGCTGCCCAGCCTGATTAATGGCCGAGAGAATCCGTCGATTGTAAAAACACATCAAGCAAAAACACATAAAACAGCAGTCAATGACAATGAAAGCGATTCAAGTTAACCAATTTGCCACTCCTGAAGCTATCACATTGGAAACCGTGCCCAGTCCTACACCGGCTGCAGGGCAAGTTCTGATTCAAGTCCAAGCGGCTGGGGTAAATCCAGCAGACTGGTATGTGGTCAATGGTTTTTTTCAGCTACCCCCGGCATTGCCTGTAACGCCTGGTTTTGAATCGGCTGGGGAGATTCTTGCTATCGGCACAGGGGTGGAAGGGTTGAAGGTGGGCGATCGCGTCCTTGCCGTTCTACCCTACTTAAACGATGGTACTGCTACCTTCGGAGCCTTTGCAGAGCAGCTCGTTGTTCCCGCCGCCCACGTATTGCATATCCCGGCAAATATGGAATTTGTTACTGCCGCTGCTATCCCGGTCATGTATGGCACTGCCCATATTGCGCTCACTCACCGCGCTCAGCTTCAGCCTGGAGAAACACTGCTGGTAACCGGCGCAAGTGGTACGACAGGCTCGGCTGCCGTGCAAATTGGGAAGCGTCTAGGGGCGACGGTTATCGCCACCGCTAGCGGCGCTGAGAAGATAGCGCGTGTACAGCAACTGGGTGCCGATGTGGTGATTGACTATCGTCAGGAAGATGTTGCGCAGCGGCTACAGGAGATCACAGATAGTCGAGGTGCGGATATTGTGTTTGAAACAGTTGGTGGAGAGCTGTTTCAGACTGTTTTGACCGCAATTGCGCCAGAAGGTCGTGTGCTTCCCATTGGCGCGGCTAGCGGAAGTATTCCTGATGTCGGCATCATGGCTCTTCTGGCAGGCAATTTTTCCATTATTGGAACCGACTTTGCTTATTACACGTTGAAGCGTGTAGATTTGGTTCAACAATCGCTTAGCACACTTCTAGGCTGGAGTTTAAACGGCTTTTTCGATGCGATCAATCTTAAAACCGCGCCACTGCCGCAAGCGGCTGAAGTCATTGAACAGGTTCACAAAGGCGCTGGCGCACGATTGGTACTGTTGCCATAGTTGATTTATTAAGTTGATTGATTAACAATCTTTCTGTTTTTGGAAAACAGACCAACAAAATTACACTAGCAGGAGAGACTGGATATGAAACTTACCATGATAGATAAAGTCGCAATGGTCACGGGTGGCAGCTCTGGCATTGGGAAAGCAACTGCCATAGAGTTTGCGAAACAGGGTGCGAAGGTAATCGTTGCAGCTAGACGAGAGGCAAAAGGCAGAGAGACCGTTGAGGAAATTGAAGCCCTTGGCGGACAGGGCAAGTTTGTGAAAGCAGATGTCACACAAGCCTTCGAGATAGAGAGACTAGTTCAACAAACCTTAGAAGCATATGGACGGCTGGACTATGCGTGTAATAATGCTGGCTTTGGGAAAAGCATACCGCTGCTTGAAAGAACAGAATCTGAATGGGACGCAGAAATAGAGGTTAACCTTAAAGCAGTCTGGCTATGCATGAAGTATCAGATTCCGACCATGCAACAAACTGGTGGCGGCAGCATTCTCAATATGGCTTCTATGGGTGGTGGTGTGATTGGAGTTCCGGAGTTGAGCAGTTATAACGCTGCAAAAGCGGGTGTGGTAGGTTTAACTCGCTCTGCCTCGCTCGAATTTGCCCAGAAAAATATTCGCATCAACAGCATTAGTCCAGGGCTAATTTCAACAGAGATTTTATCCAATGTTGCTGAAGAAACACTGAATGCAATGGTTGCCAGCATTCCTATGAAACGAGCGGGAGAAGCCGCCGAGATTGCCAGAGCAGTGGTTTGGTTGTGCTCTAAAAATGCCTCATATATTACCGGCCAAAACTTAGTCATTGACGGCGGTTTTACGATTCAATAGGCATCGAAATGAGCCAATGTTCACATGCTGTAAATATGTCAACTTTTTTGATTACGGAGCTATTCCATGCAAATTCTTTTCATTGGTCGTCTCAATACTGAACCCACTGAAGCCGTTCTTAAACTGGTTAAAGCTGAGGCTGAGTCAGTCTGGCAACTTTACGCCGCAGATAAAGTTCACTCATTTCATTATCTTGCCGATATGAGCGGGGCCGTGATGATGCTGAATGTGCAAGATTTAGCAGAGGCAGAGGCAATCGCCAGCGAATTGCCTCTCGTTCAGGCAGGCTTCCTAGACGTGCAACTGCTGCCGCTAAAACCATATACGGGTATAGAAAGCTTGTTTAGCAATTGATTGCCTGAAACTGTAAAGTGTGTTTGATAATACAACTTTTAATTTCCGTTGTAGCTCTTTCTGAAGTGCATCATACTCAGAAAGGCAATGTTTTGAAACAAGCGACTTCCGTCCAACAATACCCATGCACACCGACCGCTGAGAAATTATCCGTTTGATTTTCAGGTAATATGCGGCGGGTGATGAGCAACGTTAGACCGCGCATTTAACAAGCTGAGTATGTTCAAGAACTCAAAGCTGAATACTTAGCCCATACCGACATTGCTGAATCAAATAACTGGCTACAGTCACCCTTGTGATGGGCAATCGATCGCGAGAGTTTTGCCTCGGCTAAGTTTGAAGTGCTGCATCTCGGGTAGGTATTGCCTAAAACTTCACTGCAGCGGAAGCTTATGCACTGGGCTTTGTTCGATAGCTCTGAGTTGCGGTACCCAGAACCCGCTAATGCCGATTAGCAAGAGGGCTAGAGAACAGGTGAAGTATAGAATCGCCATGCCTGCACCGGGGCCACTACCAAATATAGGACTAAGCCAGTTGCCAGAGGCCATAGCCGGTTCTAAGACGCGATCGGCCAGGGGACCAGCGAGCAACACTGCGATCGCACTGGCTATTTGAGTCACCAGGGAATTGGCAGCAAATACCCGTCCTTGGCTCTCTGAAGAAATGTTGTCCATCCATAGGGCACTGCGACAGCTGCCCAAGAGAGGAAAGTTGAGGGATGAACAGACCTGGGCTGACACCCAAATGGCAGGCAATTGCCCCAGGCCAAACGTCATTTTGCTGATTCCGGCTCCAATATAGCCCCCCAAAAGTCCATAAATACGTCGCTTGGGACCCCCCCAAAGGCTGAGCAGCACTGCTCCAGCCACCCCGCCTATCCCTGCCGCTGCAGAGACACTGGCGACAACAATGGGATCGCCATCGGTGCGAGCTAGTAGCATTGGTTTTTGTAAGGCTGCTCCTAAATCGTGGGCAAATGTAAATAGCACGGTAAACAGCAGTAGCGCTTTGAGACTGGGCTGTTGCCATACATAGCAAAAGCCAAAGGTGAGCTGGGTTTTCCAGTCCTCTGACTGGGGGGCCGTTTTTACATCGGGTTGGGGAATGGAGGCTACTGAGAGGGTGATAAATGCGATCGCAAATGTGATTAGATCAATGGCCACAATGCCTGAGAGTTCAATTATTGGATACAGAACACCTGCTAGAGCAGGGCCAACAATATTAGAACCGTAGTGAACGATTGAAGCCATACTACTCACACGGGTATATTGCTGCTTTGGCACCATCAGTGACACAGATGCCTGGTAGGCCAAGATCTGAATTTGGCTAAAGCCTCCGGCCAGGGCAGCCACCCAGTACAGGTGCCAAATATCAAGTTGCTGAATGACATAAAGCCCCCCGACAATGAGTGTGGCTACGGCGGTAACCGCATCACCAATAAGCATTAACGTTTTGCGATTAAACCGATCCACAATCACCCCAGCGAATAAAGTGGCAGGAATCTGAGGTAGCTGAAAAAAAAGTCCCACCAGGGCCAAGGCCATCGCCGAACCCGTGGTGTCCCAGGCCCATAGGGTTAGGGCAAAAAAAGTCATCAGGCTGCCAATAGCCGAGACCAGTTGGCCAAACCAAATCAGCGTAAATGTGCGCATGGAGTCTACTGCGTTAGAGTAATCTGCGGACAAAACCGCTCTTAGCCACAGTAGGGAGCTTCCTAATCGGTGGCTAGGGATTTTGAGCCCGAAACACACTTTTAACCAAATCTGCTGTAACTAAAAATCATGAGTTTAGATGAACTATTCATCTAAAAGAAACTGATGCAGTTGTTTCAGTACAAGCTCTGTTCCAATAGGTCCATTGAAGCCATTCCATTTGTAATAGGTGGCAAAGTAGACCCGGTCTTGCTTGCTAGCCGTGAGGGATTGAGCAATAGCATTTTCCTGCCAGCTTTGCTTAATTGCTTTGACCTGATGCTGTTCTGCAATCTCTTCTAGGGACTGATCGCCAGCGGCAAGGGCTTGCTTCAGAGCTGGATCGTCAATATCCATGTTGTAACCTAGAATAATAATGGCATCGGCACTATCCAGCTGTGGCAAACCCTCTAAAGAAATGGGAGCATTTGGCAGATTGCCGGGGGATTCTGGCTTGACTAACGTAAATCCAACTTCTTCCAGTAGCTCCCCCAGATAAGTATCAGACTGGATAACATAAACGCCCTCTTCTAGAAGATTCGCGCCTACTAACAAAAGATTCGGTCGGGCTGATGTCACCTCTGCAAAATCCAACCGAGCCTGCTCTAAGGTGGCCTGATGCTTTTCAATCAGGGTTTCCGCTTTTTCAGATTTACCTAGGGCAGCTGCCAGTATGCGCAAATGCTCTTGCCACTGGCCCTTAACCGTGCGGTTTTCCAACAAGATGGTCGGTGCGATTTGAGAGAGTAGCTCATATTCGCCTTCATTTCGAGTTTCACCCAAAATTAAATCCGGTTTTAGAGCGGTCAAACGCTCCATAGATGGCCCTTGAGCGTCGCCTACATTCACCGGCTGGGTAGTAATTGCAGATCCCAAAAAGGGAATCTGAGCTGCCGGATTATCAAACACATCACCTGGGAACAAGCTGATCGGAGCCACATAGCCAGCCGGTTGATGATCGAGGGACAGCAACAGATCGAGGGCATGGGCGCTAAGGGAAACCACCGTTTGCGGTTGCCCACAAATTTCGGCTTCCCCCGCATCATGGCTAATCACACGACAGTCGGCGGATGCTGGGCTGTTGGAGTCAGGCCTTTGGTTGACAGCAACCCCGCAGCTAACAGTCAGTGCTGTCGTCAAACAGCCCAACAGCATCCAGCGAAAAAGTCGTTTTAGTGTCACCATGGCTTAGAAGTTAATGGTCAGTGAACCGATTAGGGTAAACCCTTCGCCAGGGTTTATCTCACCTGTTCGACTATTCTCAGCGCTCTCGATATAGTCTTCATCAAACAGGTTGCGAATGTTCAAGCCGATTTCCCAATTGTCACGCCGGTATGAAACTGCTGCATTGGTTAGGAAGTAATCTTCTAAGACAAAACTGTTGGCATCATCGCCAAATCGCTCACCCACAGCATTAAAGCCAATGCCAAATCCAAGACCTTCCAGGGGACCTGACTGGATATCATAGTTGGTCCATAGGTTAAAGTTGTGTTCAGGAACGCCAAACAGCTCGTTACCCTCCAGTCCAGAATTATCTTCGGTAATTTCAGTATCAGTGTAGGCATAGTTGGCAACAATATTCCAGCCGGGCAAGATTTCACCCATTAGATCTACTTCCACACCCTGGCTGCTTCGTTTACCGCTGGGAATAAAAAACAGAAAGTTATTGGGATCGGAAGTAGCAACATTCTGCTTAGTAATGTCGAAATAAGCCACATTGGCAACAAATCGACCGTCTAACAGCTCGGCCCGAGCCCCCACGTCAAACTGTTCGCCTTCTTCCGGTTCAAGCACATCACCAGTAACTGTTTGAGCCGAATTGGGATTAAACGAGCGGCTATAGCTGGCAAAGAGCGATAGCGGTTCTATCGGCTGATAAACCACCCCTAGTCGAGGACTAAAGGCATCCTCGCTGGTACTGGCTTCTGAACCAGTTGGATTAAAAAGTGTGGGTCGGTTGAGGTTTTCTTGATCAAACGTTTCGTAGCGCAAACCGGCTAAAACCTTGAGATTATCAGCTAATTCAATCTGATCTTGAATATAAAATCCGTAGGAGTTGATTTCTCCCTCACTATCGAGGAAAACAGGCAGCTGCTCAAAGTCGGGTCGGGGTACAAGGTCATAAACCGGATTAAAAATATTGAAAGGGATAGGGGTAAAGAGATCAGCCCGCAAGAGATCATCATCTTCTCGACGATAGAAGTCAAAACCGGCTAATAGTGTGTGTTCAATCGATCCGGTGGCAAACTCGCCGACGATATTGGTTTGGACTTCATAGGTATCGTTAGGCTGACTTAAGGATAAAAAGTTAAGTACCGCGTCTCCTGTAGCTTCATTGACTCCTCCGCCAAAGGCGCTGGTAGCGCCTTGAAACTCGGACTCATAACGGGAGAAGTAAAACCTGTTGCGTAGCTTCCAATTGTCGTTAAAGCGATGTTCTAGCCTGTAGCCTGCTCGCAAAAATTTACCTTCAAAGATGTCTCCGGGGTCTCCTATTACCCGATCCAAAGGAATATTAGCCACTTCGTCCCCAATAGCCACTAGACCAAAGTCTGAGGGACGTTCGTCATCACGGAATTCAAAGTCCAGGGTGATGTCGGTGCGATCGCTAATGTCCCAACTCACCGTAGGTGCTAAGAAAAAGCGCTCAATATCGGTGTCAAAGTCACGGAAATAGTCCTCATCTCGACGCAGTGCATTCAGGCGATAGCGGACACGACCGTCCTCGTTTAGCGGTCCACCCGCATCCAGGCTACCTTCAATCAACTCCCGGTTGCCCCAGCCAACATCAATCACATAGGCAGTCTCGCTTAAGGGCTGCTCGCTGACCAGGTTAATCACACCGCCGGGCTCAACATTGCCAAATAAAATCGCCGCCGGTCCCTTAAGCACCTCGATTTGCTCAATATTAGCCAGCTCAGGAAAGCCGCTATTACCAGTGCTCCCGTTGGTCAGGCGGAAGCCATCGCGTAGCACCGATGAACTATCAAAACCTCGAATATTAAATCGCTGACCGCGAGGATCACTGGATCCAGCCACCACGCCGCTGACATTACGCAGGGCATCGTTAAGGCGAATCACTCGCTGATCTTCGAGGACTTCCTGGGGTATTACCTGAATCGACTGAGGAATATCCCGTAGGGGTGTATCTGTACGAGTTCCAGTTGTGGCATTGGGTTCAACGTAGCGGCTGCCTTCTTCACCCGTCACCACAATTCGTAAGGATTCGCCTTCTTCTGATTCCTCCGCCTCTGGCTCTTCTTCAGTCTCTTCTGATTCCTCCACTGCTTGAGTCAGGTTGATGGCTTCTGCAACATCGCTGCCATCTGTTTGTCCCAGGGCAGTTTGGGGAAGCGCTAGACACCCTATAGCCACCAGTAGCAGCAGATTTAGACCAGACAATGATCCTTTCATGATTTTCCTCACACCACAGTCGACCAATCGTTGAAACCACCGGCCTAAAAGCGAATTAGTGTCAACTAGGCTAGGGGAGTCAGAAAATTATTTCTACGAATTTTGCGCCCCAGACGCATTTTTTTTGAGTGCTGATTAACTGGCATAGTGCCAAGCCTGCATTTGAAAAGTTTTAGGGTTAATGCCAATGCCCTTACGAAATGCGGTGGCAAAACGGCTGCGGCTGGAATAGCCAACGGTGGCCGCAACCTCGGCAATGGACAGCTCCGATGTTAGTAATAACTGCTTTGCCTGCATCAGGCGATAGTCTCTTAAATACCCATAGGGTGTAGTGCCGTATACCTGACGAAACCCTTGATTAAGTTTGAGGCGATTGGTGCCAATCTGTCGGGCTAATGTTTCAACAGTCGGTGGCTTGGTTAGATTCTCCCGTAGCATTGCAGCTGCCTGATAGATATGGTTGAGCTCGTCAAAGGGCAGTCTGGGACGGGTCATGGCATCTAAACGCAGATCAACCAGTGTCATGGCTTTTTGCCTGAGATAGAGCCGTCGCGCTGAGCCAGAATAAGGGCAGCTTAAGATTTGCCCAATGGTCGACTGCATAGCCGTGGTGATAGGGCTGCGGGTAGCGTAGCTTAGGTTAAAGGCTTCCTTGGATAACTGCTGAGGCATTAGCTGCTCAAACATAGTATCGTTGTATGTTTTGTTAGCTTCAAAGATTCGCTTCACTAAAGCTGTTTGAGTGGGGCTATGACCACCGCCACAGGAACGATACAAAGCTTTAATCAAACTGTTTGCCACCTGTTGATCTTTAGGGGTAAAGCGCTCAAGAATGGCTTGAAAATAGCTACTTAGCGCTGGCGGTTGGAAGAAGATTTCTACCTTGAAATAGCGTCTGCGGGCACGCTTAACGACTATTGACGGCATACCAAGATAAATAACAAAAAAGCTATACCCTGGCTGGGGACCGGCAAGCTGATATTCAAACTCGATGCCATTACAGTCTCTTAGTATATCCAGCACCAGATCTTGATGCAGCTCGTAGTCGAGAATCACCAGCGTGATATCTTCGTCTAGAAATATTTGCTGGTAATATCCATTACCCAGGCGGCTTGGGCAGACAAGGACGCGATCGCACGGGTCAGCATGAAGTAGTCTTGGGTCTTGCCAACTGCCCGTGTCATACCATTCATCCCAACGACCTAACCTTAGTCGCTCTGCCATAGTTGCCACCTGTGCATTAGCTAATGAGAAAAATTATCATTATTATTGCACAGAGCCCAAATATGACTGTATTCGGATATGCAGATCGTTTATTCCCAGCCTAGTTTGGTACGACTCTCAGCAATCATCGTGCCAACAGTTTCCTTAAAGACGACCACGGATGACTCAGTTTTCCTAGCAGGTGTAATAGGAACTACATCACCCTTGATTCGGATTTGCTGTTTTATCGAATCCAAAATAAGGATACTTTTGAGATTATCTCAGTTCAGTAAGAAATACTCAAAATGCCAAACGTGCATAACACTACGCAGGAGCGGATGGATTGAGAAATTCAGACACTAGTCCCAAGATACCGACGCCGCTGCATTTCACCATTAGGTGGGCTCTATCTTTTGATGCAGATGTAATACATCGCATATCTCCGTAGACTGGGTTGACGTAAGGAACTCTATCACTGCTGTCTGGTCAGATTGGCAACGGGTCCTGTAACTATCCGGTTGCACCCGTCGAACAGAAAGTTCTGGTAAAATCAAAAAGCTATCTCTCACCGATAACCAGAACGTTAGGGCGAAAAAAGGTACTTTCGTTGCATGGGACAAATCACCTCACTATTCGTTAGGAAAGTCGTTGGAGCAGCCGAAGAGGGCATTGACAAAGACACCCTAGTGCGCTCGGTCGGCATCGAACCAGACAGCCCAGTTGATCCCTCACAGATGGTGGCTGATGCAGAATACTACGCCTTTCTGGAAAGGGTTGCGGTAGCCGAAAACAATGGCACGACTCTGCCACTAAGAGCAGGGGCTGCCATGCGCTGTGATGATTACGGTGCTTTTGGCCTGGCCTGGAAGTCGGCGACTAATCTGCGAGGCTCCTATGAACGGGCAGAACGCTATGCCCGTGTGCTGACGAGCGTTTCAACTTATGAAGTTGAGCGAGTAGATCAGGGCGCTTTTATGCATCTGCATCGAGTCGGTGAGCGACGCCTGGGGATGCGGCTTTCCAATGAGGCCACGATCGCTAGCATCGTCTCAATTAGTCAACAAGTTTCTACAAAACCGTTCCAGCCGCTGGGCATTTATTTCAAGCATCCAGCGCCAAAATGTCTTGAGGGGCATAAAGCCTATTTTGGCTGTCCAATTCATTTTGACTCGGATAGAGACGCGCTATTGGTTTCAAGCGAATCGCTACAAACACCAAACCAGCTCGGTGAC
>JBCCRZ010000041.1:0-17961 GCA_039200855.1 Cyanobacteria bacterium P01_D01_bin.44
CACCAGCGCAGCGCTCCCACTTATTACTGAACCAAAGATTCTGGGTGAGAAGTACGCAATCGTCAACGTTTCCCCCTATGCTGAGAAAGGAAGTATAGGCTGGAGCCGGTCGGGGATTAGCGCTGTGACCCACAGTTTTTTAATCGAACCAGGTCGTTGGACGCTTCAGGGCAATTGGTTAGAGCGCGACTCTCGCCCGATCTTGGTCAAAGGCAAAATCCTCATCGCCTGGAACCGGGATAATTGGTTCACGATGATTAATAAGCTTTACTTTCCATCCGGTGAGTTGGACGAGGTTGCCCTGCAGTATAAGGGCCGCCTGACCACTAGCGATCGTCAGTACACGTTTGTGCTGCAGCACAGCGTCCTGGGTCGAGTGGAGGGCGAAGGTTGGGTTGCGCCTGAGTCTATTGTCCAGAGGTACTGGGTCCTTAGCGATCGGCAGCGACGCACTGGTTTTGAAACCCTCTACAGAATTACGAAAGACAAATATCATTTCTCTAGTGGGATCATGGCTGGCCACTATCTCACCAGCACTATGGAAGCCGTTGTCGAGCGTCATCGCGACTGATCAGCGAGCATCTCAGGGCATTTAGTCGTAGCGCGGAATGTATAGTCAGCCCTGTGTAGTGAGTCAGTAGGGTGTAATTAGCTAGAGTTGGGAATATTTGTTTAAAGCATTCATGGCCCTAAACCCAACTGGCTTAAGTCGGGTGCGATCGCGCCAGGTTTAAGCTGAACTCAGAAATTCTGCGGAGAGTTTACTGACGCCTCAGCATAGTCGTTGTAAAAAAGCGATCAAACGGAGGTCTCAAAGACAACCCAGCCGCTCGGCAACGCATCAATATACCCCCTCGAGAATGACGGATCTAAATTTCGGTCGAAAACTTGCCAACCGCTATGAAATCATGGACGTCATCGGACAGGGCTCCATGGGCAAAGTGTATTTGGCCGAAGATCTCCTGCTGGGCGGCGTGCCGGTGGCCGTCAAATTTTTAGCCCAAACCCTCTTAGATGAAAAAATGCGCGAGCGCTTCCTCAGAGAAGCCATGACCTGTGCGCTACTGGGCCAAAAAAGTATTCATGTGGTGCGAGTCACCGACTATGGCGTCACCGACGACGAAATTCCCTTCTATGTAATGGAGTATCTCCAGGGGCAAAACCTGGGTAAACTCTTGCAGCCTCAGCCGCTGCCCGTGCCTCGGTTTTTAGGCCTGACCCGTCAAATTTGTTTGGGTTTGCAAGCAGCCCATGATGGCATTGTGCTCAAAAACAATATTGTGCCGATTATCCATCGGGATATCAAACCCAGCAATATTTTAGTGACCCAAGATCCAACCCTGGGGGAGCTGGTCAAACTGCTCGATTTTGGGATTGCCAAACTCATGCAGTCCGAATTTGACCAGACCAATAGCTTCATGGGGACCCTCGCCTACGCCTCCCCCGAGCAAATGGAAGGGCGTGAGCTAGATATCCGCTCGGATATCTATAGCCTGGGCATTGTCATGTACCAAATGCTATCGGGCAACTTACCCATTCGCCCGGCCACCAATACCTTTGGCAGCTGGTACAAAGCCCACCACGAGCACACACCTCCCACCTTTAAAGACATTGATGACACCATCAGTGCCCCTAAACTGCTCGAAAATATCATTCGTCGTTGTTTGTCTAAAGAACGCGAAAACCGTCCCCAAACCGTGGGGCAAGTGTTAGACGAACTTGCCCCGTTGGACAATCGATTTGGTTCTGGATTCAAAATTAGTCAACGGATCGGCACCACCCTCTCAAAGCTGCCCGTCACTAAAAAATCTAGCCCCGCCACGACGCTCAATGACACAGACGAAGATCGATTTTGCAAACTACAGCTGTGGCCTAAAAATAAACCCGTTGCCGAAATCGTCTTTCCCCAGATCATTGAATCCAGCAACCAGCGTCTGGCAACGCTCTGGGTGATGCTTGCCAAGGCACAAATTGAGCGCCGCGCCATCAGCACCCGCTATAACAATTTCATCTGCACCATGTCGCCCCATCCCATGATCCTGTGGCTCACGGTACTCTATAACCAGACCGAAGGCCCCCGCTGGCTGCCCTGCTACCTTGACCTCAAGCAAGGACTTCATCAGCAAATCGCCTGGCAGCTGGGCGATGATGGCCTATATCGTCTCCTCTTTTTCACCAAAGAGTCTCCCCATCGCTGCATCATGATTCGTCGCCTCAACATTGCCCCAGCTCAGCGCAAGCTGCTCAAAGAATGGGTCACGATGGCCCGTACTACCACCTCGGTGGGCAGTGCCCAAGACAGCAAAGCCCTGCTTAAACGAGAACTCAACCAAAACCTCAAAGCCAAGATCTTGATGAACTTTGAGTCTATGCACTCCGACTCCCAACCCGGCAACGACCTCTCCCTGGATTTTTAGAAACTTCTAGCAATCGCCAAATTCATAGGTGCAAGATTGAAATCTACGGATTGCTGTGGATGTATGGGAGCGCTTTTCTCAGTGTCTTAAGCAAAGTGGTCAAAGCTATCATTATGGCTCTCGGGGAAAATGCAGAATCGGATGCCAGCTACTTCTCAAAAGCTTACTCGTGAAGCTAGGTACCGAAAATCTGGCCAGTAAACTACTTTTGCCAGAGCACACCGCAATTGCTGTAATGTCGTTTATCTCAGCCGACTTAAAAATCTCGTCCTGCGGGTCGCCCTGGCGGACCTCTGTGGTGACTGAGATTCCCAACGTCTCAAGCTCTGCTTTCACAGTTGCTAACTTTGCCTCTGCATGGCTGATCGGATTTGCTCCCCGCAGCTCTTTGCGGATGCTGTCGTCAATTACCCAGCAGAGCAAGCAATGCTTGAGTTTACAGTTGCTTGTTGATTGAACCTGCTGTTTAATCTGCCCAATCAAATACTGGGCGCTGCTACTGTCGTCATAGGGCAGCAGCAAGTACTCGAATAAGCTTTGCAAACGCAGCGTCAGTTCGCTTTCTCGGTAGGTCGCTACCAGCTGAGGCCGCAATATCATCAGCGGGATATTGGTTTGCTTGGCAATCCCCATCGTCGTGCTACCAAATAGCCTCTCGGTTAACACTGCTCGCGTTGGCATTCCTAAAAAAATCACATCACTACTGTTGGTTTTTGCCGACTTTAGGATGTTGTCAAGCGTCCGACCAGATTGCACCTCAATTTCAACCGTGGTGCTTTCAGGCACCCCCTGCTGAGCAATAGACAGCTGTTGCTCAGCGGCTTCCACTTTTTCTGTATCCACTTTTGGAATCTCGCGCTCGGGGGTGAGTGGCACATTGTGAAAGAAAACAATCTGCTCGAGGCCCCCCGTGGCTAGCCCCGAAACAAAATGCACTAACCGCTGAAGGCCATCTTCAAAATCGGTACAGATTAGAGCCCGCTTAAACATAATGATATGTCGCCATTAATATGTCGCCGAAAACACTAAAACACCAGACGCAGCCATCCCTACAGTCTATCTTGGACCGCTACGTATCTTGGACCGCTACCACCACGACTGTAATATTATCTCGCCCGCCGCGCTGCTTGGCAGCATCCACCAAAGAGGCCGCTGCCGTTTGGCAAGCCCGAATAGATTTCAAATGAGACATGATCAGCTGATCAGAAAGCTCCTCAGTCAGCCCATCGCTACACAGGAGCAAGCGGTCCCCCGACTCAATTTCAAGGGTCTGGACATCGATCTGGAGCAAATCTTCACGCCCCAGGCATTGGGACAGCACATGTCGCCAGGGATGATGTTTAGACTGTGCTTCTGTGAGTTCTCCTTCTCTAATCGCGCGGGCAACCCAAGTATGGTCTTCTGTCACCTGCTCAAGCTTAGGCCCCTTGAGCTGATACAAGCGAGAATCCCCCACATGGGCACACCAAGGTTGGGTATCTGTCTCTCGAAAAGCTAACACCACAGCCGTTGTACCCATGTCGGCCCGTTCGGGATTGCGATACTGATCTTTAACAATGGCTTCATTGGCTGCCAAAAACGCCTGCTTGAGTAAATCGGAAGAGGGCTGATCGCTATCCCAGTAGGTCTCAAGGTAGGTTTGAATGGCGACGGTGGCCAGCTTACTAGCTTCTTGCCCACCTGCGTGTCCGCCCATGCCGTCCGCGACAATAAAGAAGCGCCCTGCCGAATCGACATAATACGCGTCTTGATTATTTGCTCTGAGCAACCCAGGATCTGTTAGACCTGAAAAGAACCGTTGCATAGTCTCTACTGGCAAGTCTTTATCGGCATGTTGAACCCCAAAAATTAAGGCATGCGCTCAGCTCGGCTGATTCGCATGAGTAGACGAATAAACGCAATCCCTGAAAGGACAGCAAATATGGCAGCGATCAGTGCCACCCAGGGTAACTGGTTTACCAGTAATAGGGTTGCCGATAGCGTAAAGGTACCCAATAGCAGCACATAGTTTGTCGCCATATTGACGTGACTCACCCGGCGTAGCACCCGATCGGTTTCAATAGAGCGAACCCGAACTCGAATGTCGCCTCGATCAAGACGATCGAGGGTGTCTTCAATGCGACGAGGCAGGCCAAAGGCAGAGGTGCCTACCTGAGCAGCCTGACGACTGAGCTCGCCCAGCAGTCCGTTAGAGTTAGATGAGTTACCGTTAGCCATAAGCTGTTCTGCAAAAGGTTTTGCTGCTTCCATAAAGTTAAAATCGGGGTCTAGCCCCTTACCTACCCCTTCCAGGGTAGAAAACGCCCGCATCACAAAGGTGAAGGTGGCCGGGAATCGAAACGGTTGGTCATAGGCAACCGCGTACAGATCATCGCTGATAGCCCCAATGGATTGCTCCTCAAAGGGCTTATCCATAAAGTTATCAAGGATGTATTGAATCGAGCGCCTGACCGGCCCCATATCCTCAATTTGCTCTAAAGCGCCTAAATCAACCAGAGACATCATCACCTGATCGGCGTTGCGCTGAGCAATCCCGATAAAGGTTCTCATTAAGCCATCTCGGGTGATGGGCTTGATTTGCCCCATCATGCCAAAGTCGTAAAAGATTAAAGCGCCGTCTAGATCAACGGCAATGTTACCCGGATGCGGATCCGCATGGAAAAATCCATCGTTTAATAGCTGATGCAGATAGGCCTGGGCTCCTAAGCTAGCCAGCCTGGGGCGATCGAGCCCAGCGGCTTCTAGGGCCTCATAGTGGCTGATTTTGATGCCGGGTACGTACTCCAGTGTCAACACCCGTGGCGAAGCATAGCGCCAGTAAACTCGAGGGACCTTTACCCAGCCCACGCTTCGAAAGTTGCGACGAAAGGTGTCAGCGTTACGCCCCTCATTTAAAAAGTCGATTTCGAGCCATAAAATCCGACAGCATTCTGCATAGATGCCTAGCCAGTCTCGACCTCGCCCCCACTCTGGATGATTTTGAAAGTATTGGGCAATCCCCTTAAGGATAGATAGGTCAATCTCAAATAGCCGCCCCAGGCCGGGTCGCTGTACTTTAACAACAACTTCTTCCCCAGAGTGGAGCTGGGCTCGATGCACCTGGCCCAGGCTAGCCGCCGCTAAGGGAATCGGGTCAAAGGTTTTGTATAGCTCTTGAATCGGACGGCCCAGCTCTTGTTCAACAATGGACTTAGCTTGCTCATAACTAAACGCAGGCACCTGATCCTGGAGTTTTGATAGCTCTTCGACGTATTCGAGCGGAAAGAGATCAGCGCGGGTCGAAAAGAGCTGCCCTACCTTAATGAAAGTTGGCCCCAGATTTAGGCAGGTCTTTCGAATCCAAATCGCCTGAGTTCGACGACGAGCTGCTTTTTTTTCTTCGGTCACTGGACCGCTGTAACTCCAAGCCTTGCTGTAAAACCAGCGCTTAGAAATCAGTCGTAGAAAAAATGACCAAATGTCAATAAAACGTTCGGGGCGGCTGTATCGGCGGTTCCAACGATACTTGCTGTCGGTTAGATGCTTTTGGCGATTGGCTTGCTCAGCGTAGGTTTGGGAGGGATTAGGTGGAATAAGCTTTAACGAAACAGGGGCGACTGGCTCAGTGTAGGTTGTTGCTACGAATTCAGCCTCGCCAACCCCATTGGGCTCTGACGAGGCTAGCTCTGACACGTTGTCATCTTTAGTAACCTTAGACACTCAAGCTCCCAATGGTTAATGCCACACCCAATGCGCTACCCCCAATCGTAAAACTCAGCTTCCCCCTTTTACGAGGCTCGCCAATCTAGGCCGGATTTCGAAACTGTTTCAAGGCGACTCTGACCTCAGCAATCTCAGCCCTCAGATGATCAATCATGGCCTGCAGATCTTCTCCGCTACCGTCTGTGCTGCCTGACTCCTGTGCTCCCATGGTTTGAGCGCCCGAGGTTGTAGCCGTTTGCTGAGCGCGTTCAAAAACCTCGTCGGTAAATCGCCGTAGATTATCGCGCTGCTCTGCATCAAATTTACCCAGGTTGCTGAGCCCGTCGGTGACGAGATGCTCTATCTGCTCTCCAATGGCACTGGCCAAAGCTCGGCCTACAAAAAATGCATGTAGCGTCGAATTACTCATCTAAAAAAAATGTCACACTTAGCAATAATTATAGCGGTTAGCCGGAAGCTATGCCCTATAAACCCTACCTCAATTAGCTGCGATATCTAAGGCAATTGTGATTTGTCTGGCAGGGTCAATCTTGTCGGCATGAATCTGACAGTAGCGAACTAAAGCGGTGCAACTTGATCCAGGGATTCTACCGTTGATGAGGACCACTCTGAATCAACTGCACCCTCAGATTTTGTCACCTTAGAAAGGGGCACAGTCATAGAATCACCGGCTGGACCAGTAAGTCTTTCATAGGGATCAGCTGATGTATTCTGAGCCCCAGGCTTATTGGTGGATGAATCGCCTGAGTCCACTTGTTCAACGATAGTCGTCTGCATTGAGGCCCTTTCGCTCACTGCGTCACTAGCCCAGGCCCCGTCCACAAACCCATCAGACTCGTCCCAGTCATACTGAGTCTCCTCAATTTCATCATTCACGACTGTTGCTGTCTCAGCCTTGCCGCCATTGCTTTCCCAATTGCCTGAAAATTCGCTGATATCGTCCTGTGATTGTGGGTTGTCTTGCCAACCAGAGACGTGGGAGCGTTGCTCGTCAGAAACAGGTGCTCCGAGCGGCCAGTCAGCGATGGGTGGGAAATTTTGTTGCGGACTGAACCGCGTTTGCTGAGTGGGCTCAACCAAGCGGAACCTCAAAGCAGCCCCTAACCCTAACCCTGCTGTTGTTGCCAAAAGTACAGTCACCAGCAGGGCGGTGCGGCGCTTAGGCGAGCGTTTTTGGGCAGGCATAGGAACAGGGGTTTGATGTGGAGAAAACTGCATAGGGGACAGGGTGGTCCAGACGGAAAAATAGTTGGTAGAACGGTATCGAGCTAATTTAACATTAAGTTTGGTCAACTGGAGTCTGAAATTTCGACGAAAACCTCTGTGACTATTGCTATAGCTAGTGTGCAGTCATTCTTATAGCCATCAATGAAAGTTTGATTTAGAAACAAGCGTCAGGCGTCGGTATCTTCATTATCCCAAGCTCCTCCACCCTTAATCTGCACCTTGCCTAAATAAAAGCCCTAAATCGGATGGTGGACTTTCAAGTACGCCAATGCCTCGTCACGAGTGGACAGTTCTCCATTCAGGGTGGCATTAAGCAAATGGGTCAAGAGATCTTTGAAGGCAGGACCAGGCCGATAGCCGAGTGCTTGGAGATCGTGCCCATTTAAAGGTGGTTTGACCGTTGACAGACGGGTGACATAGCGCCAAATCTTAGGCCCAAGCGTATGGGGATGGCGAGTGCTCATTAAGATCATCATTGGCAAATCATGGGGCTTGAGCGCTTGATAGATATCACTGGGGCGGGGCGTCTGTGAAAAGCTATCAAGTAAATCAGTCTCTATCTGTGCCAGCCGAGTCAGTCGTTGGATGGTTTGGGTAGGTAACTGTAGTGACTCGGTGACTCGGGGCCTAAATTCATCAGCTAGGGAGGCAATCATCACCTCTAGCAACATTTGCCAGGGTTCAATGGACAGATCAAATCGATGCATCCATCGCTCAACCCGGCGAAGTTGACGCCATAGTTCAGGGTGTAGGCAGAGAGTGGGATGTAGGCAGCTGAGTGCGCCTAGTTTATCCAACAGTCCTAACGCTTTCTGCCAGTAAGGGGTTTCCAGGATATATTTCAGTTCGGCCTTGAGCCTCGTCTGTAACGCTGGGGCTCGACCAGGCTGTGCTTCGGCATAGACGCCACTATCGATGGCGTGGCGAATAAACTGCTCGGTCTGGGCATCGATCTTAAAGCCCAGGCGAACCGCAAATCGAACCGCACGATAAATGCGGGTAGGGTCTTCGATAAAGCTATTGGCATGGAGTACGCGGATCTGCTGCTGTTGTAAATCTAGCCAGCCCCCAAAGAAATCGAGCAGTTGGCCTGGTTGGGAGCCGGTGAGACGAATCGCCATGGCGTTAATCGTAAAGTCCCGCCGATATAGATCTTGCTGAATTGAGCTGGGCTCTACCTCGGGATTTGCTGCTGGGTAGGGGTAGAACTCAGTGCGGGCAGTGGCAATATCAATCACGAGCGGTATGTTGCCCGGAGCCCTGTGCCAAATCAAAGCGGCGGTCTGAAACTGGCCATGGATTTGGATCTCGGCGGCGGGGTGCTGTGCTTGAATCACTTTGGCCAACGCCACGCCAGCGCCAACATCCGCACCGGATTGAAAACCATCAACGACCAGATCGATATCTTGGAGTGATAGAGGCTGATCGGGCAAGGTGAGCAGCAGGTCTCTCACGGCACCGCCCACCAGATAGAGATGCCAACCCCGCGCGATGGCGGCTTGGGCCATTTGCTCAAGCATTTTCCAACGCTGAACCTCACCTGACGGGCTATGGTCCAGGCTGTGGCGAAGTTGCTGATGGAGCTGCGCAGCCGGTGGCAATTGAGCAACGGCAGGGGGCGGGGGCGGTGATGGCTGATGATTTAAGGTGTTTTGGTAAACTTGACGCAGCACATCGGTGCGGGTCACAATCCCCATCAGGGTCTGATTCTGGAGCACCGGCAGGCGGCCCACATCGTAGGTCACCATCAGGTTTTGAATTTCGGGCAGCGGGGTTCTGGGTTTGATGGTTTTGAGATTAATGGTCATGTAGCCCTTCACGGGGGCATGGCTAAAGCCGTGGTGCAGGGCCAAATCGATGTCTCGGCGAGAAATTATGCCGACCAGGGTGCCGTCAGCCTCAGCCACACAGAGCCCTGAGTGACCGTAGCGCAATAGGATGCGCTGGGCTGCTGAGATCGGGGTGTCAGGGCGAATGGTGCGTACCGGGGAGGACATTAGATCTTGGGCAATGGGGGCGTGGGGTACCTGGGCTAAGAGCTTTTTGACCAGCTCAGAGAATAGGGTCTCGAGATGGGCATCGCGCACTACTGCGGCGGCGGCATAGGGATGGCCACCCCCCCCTAAGGGCTCAAATAACTGCTGAAAGTTGACCCCCTCCTCTGCTGGACCGCGAGCGCGTCCCACCAGAGTGAGTTTGGGAGCGCCTTTGGGGGTGAGATATTCGGTACCCAGTATGAGGCCATCCAGCCCCAGCAGCGTCATCAAGTGACTGGCTAGACTGGATAACCCTGGCACAAAATGGTCAGTCTTGAGATACACCCAGCCGAGTTGGCAGCCTTCGACGACTTGGGTTTGAATCTGCTCTAATGCCTCGGCGAGTAAAGCCTGAAGCCTTTCTGAAAGACCGGGTTCGGTGGCCTCAGCGATGGTTTTTTGATGGCTGCCCTGGGTCATTAACCAGGCCAGCGCAGCGGCATCTCGCGGGGTGGCTTGCTCAAAGGTCAGGGAGCCGGTGTCGACATGGATGCCGAGGGCCATTACAGTAGCCTCAGGCGGGGTTAGCTGGATCTGCTCAGCCTGTAGTGCTTCGGCAATCAGGGTTGTAGTAGCGCCCACTGGCTCGATGTGAAGCTCAGCGGACTCAATGTCGGTACCCTCATAGAGATGGTGATCGTAGATGGTGATGGGGAGCTGGTGTACGATCGCATATTCAATCAAATCAGCGGCAGGGGCGATGCGATCGCGCTGATGGGAATCTACTATCGTAATTGAGCGGATTTGCTCGCACACCACTGCCCGGCGCTCAATCAGATTGTAAGCATCGCGACGAATTGCCAGGAACTTTCGCACCGTCGGATGACAGCCCCCCGTCAGCACAATCCGCGCCCCCGGACGCAGTCGGGAAACCCCAACCGCTGCCCCCAGCGTGTCAAAGTCAGCAGTGGTGTGGCATAAGACGAGATCCATAGTTTACCGACTACCCACTTCTTCCTCAGATGGCTTTCGCAAGCGACCTGATTTTTGATAGCTTACTATTCATATGCGCAGTGCTGACAAGATGCGCCCACTGCTGGATCATTAGCTGTCTTGAGAGTAGCGAGTTATGTCTATCATTTTTCAACTGTTTTTATTTATCTTAGTGGTTTGGTCTTTTGTGATGGTGATCGGCGTGCCAGTAGCCTATGCCTCACCCCAAAATTGGGATCAGTCTAAGCGCCTTATTTTTCTAGGTTCGATCATTTGGGGCGTCTTAGTCGTCTTAGTGGGTGGCCTTAACTACTTTGTGGTGTAGTGAGATAAGACTCTATGGCAGTTTTTGAAGGTACGTTTGCACAGTCGAGCCAGTTTCGATTTGCGTTTGTGATTGGCCGTTTTAACGATCTGGTTACGACAAAATTGCTCGAAGCCTCTCAAGACTGTCTCAAGCGCCACGGCGTAGATATCGATCCAGACGGCACTCAAGTTGACTATGCTTGGGTGCCAGGCAGCTTTGAAGTGGCCACAGTGGCTCGACAGCTGGCTTTGACAAGGCGGTATGATGCCATTATTTGTTTGGGGGCCGTGATTCGTGGTCAAACACCCCACTTTGATTACGTAGCCGCAGAGGTGTCTAAGGGCATTGCCGCAGCTAGCTTTCAAACAGGCGTGCCGGTTGTTTTTGGCATTTTAACCACCGACTCTATGCAGCAGGCCCTTGAACGAGCAGGTATCAAGAGTAACCTGGGATGGAATTACGCCCTGAGCGCCCTCGAAATGGCTAGTCTCATGCATCAGATTCGCGCTATGGGCGGGCCTGATGCTAATTTTGGCAGTAGCTTGCCTGAGGCTAGTTTTCAGCAAACGCTGCCTGCTGTTGCTCAAGAGTAGGTCAGTCAGCTTCAAGCCTTGTTTACAGCTAAACTGAAAGGTAAAGCTGTTGACAAAGCCCCCCTAATTTGGGAGACTAGATAAAGTCTAAAAAGGCAAATTTGCGGGTGTAGCTCAGTGGTAGAGCGTCACCTTGCCAAGGTGAATGTCGCGCGTTCGAATCGCGTCACCCGCTTGAGTTAAGTTAGTTTTTAGAATATTAGGTCTCTGGGACATTAGGCTTTTAGGGAAACTGGGAGCCCCGTGGGGCTCGGCAGCTCAAGCTCAATAGGTTAGTTTGAAAGGGGCTGATTGTTTAGAGTTGAGCAGATGAGCCGTCGAAAATTGGCAAGTCGCAGGCAGATTAGCTGACCGAATTAGTTGGCCGAAACTACTTCAGGTGTCTTGCTGGCAATTAGCTCTAAGACCATCCCCTCTTGGGCAATCACGCTGTTAGGAAAAGCGGCGCTCACCTTTTGGGCCAGGGCATCTAGAAAATCATCATCGTGGATCGGATCGTGATGAAAAATCACCAGCTTTTTCACGTTGGATGCTTTGGCGATCTTGACGGCTTCTTGCCAGGTGGAGTGGCCCCAACCCACTTTGCTGCTTTTTTCGTCGTAATACTCTTCGTCAGTGTAGGTTGAGTCGTAAATCAAAACATCCGCGTTGCGGGCTAGCCAGAGCACGTTCTCATCCAACCGATCGGGGAAGTGTTCGGTGTCGGTAACATAGGCTGCACTAAAGTTTTGCCAGCTGACGCGATAGCCTACGGCCTCTCCAGGGTGATTTAACAGGGCATTTTCAACCTTGATGTCACCAATGTGAACGGTCTCCCTGAGCTCTAAATCGCAAAATTTGAGCTGGGCACCCATGATTTGCAGCGGTACCGGAAAATTAGGATGTAGCATTTGGTCATTGAGGCGTTGCTCAATGGTCGATCCATTGGGTGCAATCGTGCCGTAAATATTAAACGTATTGCCCGGTACAAACGCAGGCGTAAAAAAGGGAAATCCCTGAATATGGTCCCAGTGGGAATGGGTAAAAAAGAGGTTAGCCTTGATCGGCATCTTTGCTAACAGTTTTTGACCGAGGCCTCGGATGCCAGTACCACCGTCAAAAATTAAATGCTCGCCATTGACACACATTTCAATGCAGGACGTGTTGCCACCGTAGCGCACTGTTTCAGGGCCGGGACAGGCAATGCTGCCTCTAACACCCCAAAATTCGATTGTGAATTGTGTCTGTGGATCTGACATGATCTGCTACGTCCAATGCGGTCAATCATCAGGTGGCCAGTTAACGGCGGGTTAGCCCTAAATAGACTTTGAAATTTAAAGCCTTGGGCCAAATTTCAAAATACCTATTCTTTTTATTTCTCAAGAATACGCAGGAAGTCAGGATATACACTAATTTAATTAAGCTTTTAATTAAGACGGTCCTGTGATTAATGTGCTCCTACAGCTAGCCGCTGGGTCTCACTACTTAAGTTTTCCCATATGGTCCATTAAGCTTACTCAACTGTGAGTGTTATTGATCACACTCAGGGTCGGTTCAAGTCACAGGTCCCCCTGTGACAGATTTTTTCACTGGCGGTTGCAAATCACCGATCATGGTTGCAGCATCAGGCTTTGCCAGCGATGCAGATAGTCTAGGCCGTCGTAGGCTGTGAGATCGTATTGCAAGGGAGTGATCGTAATAAATTTGTCTTTGATAGCCCGTACATCCGTCGGAAACTTTTCCCTAATGGGGGTATGCGCAATGCGGTTTACCCCATTGACAGGAAATTGGGGGGGCTCTGGGTCGCTGTCTTCTAAAACTTCCCCCGCTAGCCAGTAGTAAGTTTTGCCTCGGGGGTCAATCCGTTTGTCAAACAAATCAAAATATCGCCGCATCCCCAGGCGAGCGACGCAGGTGCCTTTAATCTCAGCTGCGGGCACAGGTGGAATATTGACATTGAGTAAAACGGGCAGCTCAATGGGCTGCTGACTCAACTGCTCAACTAAATGGCAGGCGGCGGCGGCGGCGGGCTGAAAATCTTGAAACGAGAAGCTGGCTAAACTCAGGGCAATACTCGAGACCCCCTCTAAAACGCCCTCCATGGCAGCAGAAACTGTTCCAGAATAAAGCACGTCGGTGCCTAAATTAGCGCCGTGATTGATCCCAGAAATCACCATGTCGGGCGGGCTGTCTAAAATGGCATCCAGGGCCAACTTCACACAGTCCGCTGGGGTGCCAGAGCAGGCCCAAGCTTGGACAGTGGGCTCAAAGACGGCGGGCAAGGCTTCGACCCGAATGGGTTTATGCAGCGTTAGACCGTGGCCCGTGGCGGATCTTTCTCGATCCGGACAGACCACAATTACCTCGTGCCCTGCGTTTGCTAGGGCATTTGCCAGGACACGGATGCCCCTCGAAAAAATGCCGTCATCGTTGCTAACCAGGATCTTCATTGGCCACATGGCAGGCTACTATTTAATCAAACCCTATTACCGACGTTCTCCGCTAGCATGAGCACCGAATTAGAGCAGCAATTGAGTACTTTGCAGCAGCAGGCGATGGATGCGATCGCGCACACCACCGCCTTAGATGCGCTCGAACAGCTGCGAGTCAGCTACCTCGGTAAAAAAGGGCAACTTTCCAAAATTTTGGGCGGCATGGGTAAGCTCTCCCCCGACGAGCGCCCCCGCATCGGAGCCCTGGCTAACCAGGTCAAAACTGCTGTGCAAGACCAGCTTGAGCAGCACAAAACCAGCCTGCAATCAGCCCAGATAGACGCACAGCTTTCAGCAGAGACCCTGGATGTGAGTATGCCGGGGGTATATCAGCCCCAAGGGCGGGTTCATCCCATCAATAGCATCATCGACCAAATTTCTGACATTTTTGTTGGCCTGGGCTACACCGTCGCCGAAGGCCCTGAAATCGAAAGTGATTATTACAACTTTGAAGCGCTCAATTTCTTACCTGACCACCCCGCTCGGGATATGCAAGACACCCTGTACTTGCCGAACGGCCAGATGATGCGCACTCACACCTCCAATATTCAAATTCGCTACATGGAGAACCACGAGCCCCCCCTGCGGGTGTTAGCCAGCGGGCGCTGCTATCGCCGCGACACCGTCGATGCGACCCACGCTGCTGTGTTTCACCAGATTGAATTCTTTGCTGTCGACAAAAACATTACCTTCACCGATCTGCGCGGCACCATTCAAATCTTTCTAGAAGCCTTGTTCGGTGATATCGAAGTGCGTCTACGCCCCAGCTATTTCCCTTTTACCGAGCCCTCGGCAGAAGTCGATGTCAAATGGCAGGGCAAATGGCTTGAGGTGCTAGGCTGTGGCATGATTGACCCCAATGTACTCAAGGCGGTGGGCTACGATCCCGATGTATACAGCGGTTTTGCTGCCGGTCTGGGCGTCGAGCGGCTAGCCATGGTGCAGCACAAAATTGACGATATTAGACGGCTCTACGCCAGCGATCTGCGCTTTTTACGGCAGTTTTAGGAAGACAGCCGATTTAGTCTCATCCTTTAGAATGGGGATGTCGCAAGAGAAAGCGTGGCATGTCGTACAGTCAGTTCACCCTTCAGAAAGTCGTCAGAGATTTTGAATTGACCGTCTATGAAGGAATTCGATTCTTTCCAGAGCTATCCCCCGTAGAACCATCGGAATTACTAGATGCTTTCTTAGCCCAAAGCATTCCAGTCGCTGTTGCTACCGGCAGTGAAAAGGCCCGCTCGGAGGGTATTATCTATCCAATCTTGCTTGAGATAAAGCGCCTATTTCACCAGCAGATTAGCTTTTTCTCGGGGGAAGAGTTCAATGTCGATGACGCTTCAGGTCTGAATGGCGTTTGCGATTTTTTAATTAGTCGTTCCCCTGAGCAACTTTTTATCCAGGCCCCTGCTGTCGTGATTGTTGAAGCTAAAAAGTCAGATCTCAAATCGGGGTTGGGGCAATGCGTCGCCGAAATGATCGCTGCCCAGAAATTTAACGAAAGCCAGCAGTCACCTGGGACAATCTACGGCTGTGTCAGTAGCGGTACCCAGTGGCGATTTCTCAAGCTAGACAAACAAGATTTGTCCATTGATCTGACAGACTATCCACTGCCCCCAGCCGGGCAGATCCTGGCATTTTTAGCCTGGATGACCGATGCTGATGCGTTTCAAAGTCTGCGAGCCCAACAACCCATTGCCTTGTAGCTACATTGCTAACAGGTCATCCAAGGCGTCCAGCGCTTCGCAGGGGGGCGAAACGCTATCCCCAGCTGCATTTTGGGTTGAACTATGGGCAGGGATGGCCCTATCAGGAGCGAGAGGCACTGGCGAGTTAGGCAACGGGTGTGCCCCCCCCCCTGGCAGCGCCACATTGTGCCCCAAACGGCCATAGAGATAGTCATCGCAGTAGCGACGAAATACTGCCTCAACCGCCGCACGGGAATTTTTGAGACCCCACTCCGTGGCGATTTGCTCGGCTTTAGTCAAAATATCGCCGCTTATTCTGATTTTGTTGTCAGGCATAGCTGGTTGTCAGTAGAGATTGAAAACAGACCGCGGACATTGGCAAACTGAGGATCGCCTAAAACTGTAAACAGCTTGCGACCCTCTAGACGCTCTGCAATCAGGTGTGAGCCTCCACCCGTCACTAAAAACCGCGTCACCCTTGCCATATAAGGGGTGTATTGCGCCTTGACCATTTGAAAAATGCCCTTAAACCAGGGATCGAGATACTCATCAAGCCAACCCGCCCAAGATAGCTCTGTGTCTGCATAGACATGGTTTGACCGAAAGCCATCCATAATCACGCAGGGATCTACCGTGGTCCCCAGCAGATTAATCAAACGGCGGTCAAAACTAATGGCGGTGGCCAGCTCATAGGTGCCGCCACGGTCCATGATATTTTCGTCAATCACTTCACCGTTAGTATCGACCAGCCGCGAGAGCCAGGTACCCCCGCCGATATCGACCACGATGGTATAGCCCATATCTGGAATGAGCCCTTCTTGTTTGGCATAGATATAGGCACCCATGCCCTCTCGCTCCACTGAGACAGACTCTACCTTGATACGGTAGTCAACCCCGTTGCGCTTAAACTCATGGGTGCCCATGAGCTGAGCCCTCAGCTCACTGGCATGGCGAATAGGGTCAGGGGTAGACACCAGCAGGTGTAAGGGAAACTCAGTTGAGCTCCCCTTGAGAGGCTCTAAACAGGCGTAGAGATGTAACTTTGCAAGTTCTACTTTGTTCTCAATGACGGTTTGCTGCTGGCGGCGATACTTATACGCCTGAGCGCCAAAATGGCAGCGACGACCGTCGGACGTCTCAATCAATGGGGACGCCTCAGAATAGCTCACGGCATCGCGCCCTTGAGGGAGCTGAAAGCGAACCGATCGAATCGCTTTAGGATGGCCCTCTCCATCGTAAAACTTAAGGTCATAGTTACCAGCGTCTAGGGCCAATATCCGTGTGGTGCTAGGGGCGACGCTGGCTTTAGCGCTCGACGTAGCGCTAGTTGACTTACGAGAACGGGGGGTTTTAGTGGCTGTCGGCATAGGATTACCTCATATGACAGAGTGGGCTCATGACAGAGTGAGCTTATATGCAAACTGGGTAGGTTTGTCCCCAGCAGTACACATGAACCATAGCATACAGTTCATGTGTACTTAAAGTCAGAGTAAATGTTTCCCCTCAAAACACAAGGTCGGGACGGTTCTAAACCGTCCCGACACAAGGAATCTAGCGATCGAAAGATAGATGATAGAAAAATCTTATGCTTGGGATGAAACCCCCACGCCAATGGGGCAGGCTACACTAGTGCCGCCTAGCCCGCAATAGCCCCCTGGATTTTTGGCGAGATATTGCTGGTGGTAGTCTTCGGCGTAGTAAAACTCAGGGGTCGGTAAAATTTCGGTGGTGATTTTGCCATGGCCAGCCTGGTTTAAGGCCGACTGGTACATTTCTAGAGACGCGTCAGCCGAGGCTTTTTGAGTCTCCGATGTATAGTAAATGCCCGAGCGGTACTGGGTACCCACATCATTGCCCTGGCGCATCCCCTGGGTGGGGTTGTGGCTTTCCCAAAAGACTTTTAGCAGGGCTTCGTAGCTGATTTCCTTAGGGTCATAGACGACTAAAACCACTTCATTGTGGCCCGTCATCCCGCTACAGACTTCACGGTAGGTGGGGTTTGGGGTGTGCCCAGCGGCGTAACCCACGGCGGTGGAGTAAACCCCAGGCTGTTGCCAAAAGCGACGCTCAGCGCCCCAAAAGCAGCCCATTCCAAATGTTGCCGTCTCCATCCCGCTGGGAAAAGGCGGGGTCAGTGCGTTGCCGTTAACGTAGTGTTTCTCAGGGACGGGCATGGTTTGAGTACGCCCCGGTAAAGCTTCTTGGGGTGAGGGCACGGCGGCTTTTTTGCCGAGCCCACCCAGTCCAAATAAAACCATAGGATTGTTGACCAAGACGAATGTTGTCTTCTTAGTTTAAACAATCTGCTCTATCCTGGCTGAGAAATTAAGGGCGGGTAACCCCCAAATACTTGAGGGGTATGAATACTACATTAAGGGATATGAATACTAAAGGGATATGAATACTACCCAGTAGGCTGTTGGAGGACCTGTTGCTCAAAGTGGGCCCGGTCCTTCAAGATAGAGAAAACCTGATCCATGCTAGTGAGTTCAAACAGCATCCGCACCTGATCGTTAATCGAGCAAATGTGCATTTCGCGCTCGCTGGCCCGGACTTTTTTGAGGACTGACACCAGCGCCCCTAAGCC
>JBCCRZ010000042.1:0-17866 GCA_039200855.1 Cyanobacteria bacterium P01_D01_bin.44
CTTGGAGTCCTAAACTCCATCACGTACAGCCGATAGCCACACCTCTCCATTAAGAAAGATGAAGCTTTCACAAAGCGATCCTAAGTGTCTTATAAAGCGAACTTTTACGTTACTGTGCCATTAAGCGAACTTGCACATTGGTTTAAAGAGCGCTGATTATTTTGACTACGATCAATCCTCTTAAGCTCGGATATTGCGTAAAAACGAATAAATAGGCGTTTTTTGCGGTTTTAAGGCGATTTTTGCTTGGGTCGCTTTCAGAGTTGGCCAGCAGTCGTATGAAGCGACCATGAATCGCCATAAAGTCATGAGTTGCCAGGGTCTCCTAATTTGCGGCGACCCGAGCTGCCTGAAGTTCTTGAATGCGGTCTAAGGTACCGATAGGAATGGCAGAAATTAGCTGCTTTGTGTAATCTTGCTGGGGGCTGTTATAAATTTCATGGGCCGGTCCGAGTTCTTCGAGCTTGCCCTGGTTCATGACCATGATCCGATCACTCATAAATTTCACCACCCCCAGATCGTGGGAGATAAATAGATAGGTCAGGCCAAACTCAGCCTGAAGCTCTTTAAGCAGATTGAGTACCTGGGCCTGTACCGAGACATCCAGAGCTGAGACTGATTCGTCGCAGACAATAAATTTGGGATTGAGTGCCAGCGCTCGGGCAATACAAATCCGCTGTCGCTGCCCCCCCGAAAACTCATGGGGAAAGCGGTTAATGCAGTTGGGGTTCATGCCGACCCGATCGAGCAGATATTCAACACGCTCCCGCAGGTTGCGCCGATTGCGAATTACGCCATGGATTTTGAGCGGTTCGGCAATGGCGGCCCCGATGCTCATCCTGGGATCCAGAGAGCTAAACGGATCTTGGAAAATAATTTGCATCTCACGGCGTCGCTGCCGCATCTGGGCGCGGCTCAACCCGTCCAGGTTTTGGCCCTCGAATAAAATGTTGCCCCCCATAGACGGGATTAGCTTAAGCAGGGCTCGCCCCAAGGTGGTTTTGCCACAGCCAGATTCTCCGACCAGCCCAAAGGTTTCGCCCTTGTGGATTTCAAAGGAGACGTTATTGACCGCCATCACAAAGCGAGTGGTTTGACCAAAAACCCCTTTGATGGGGTAGCCCACTTTAAGGTTTTGGACAGTTAGTAAGGGGGCGTCTGATAGTAGCTCCTCCAGGCGGGTCTGCATATCTGCCGGGGTGATTTCTTCGGCCAGGGGTCGGTCTTGAGTTTCCTCGAAGTGGCGGGCATAGATTTGAACATCGCCCTGATCTTGCTCAACCACCTGCATGTAGTCTGACACGGTGGGCAGCTTGCGCAGCTGATGGTCGGGTTTGGGGCGGCAAGCCAGAAGTCCT
This sequence comes from Cyanobacteria bacterium P01_D01_bin.44, assembly GCA_039200855.1. Taxonomy (GTDB): domain Bacteria; phylum Cyanobacteriota; class Cyanobacteriia; order Phormidesmidales; family Phormidesmidaceae; genus SIO4C1. The sequence continues at coordinate 1,359 of JBCCRZ010000042.1, forward strand.
TGGGTGTAAGGGTGCTGAGGATTGGAGAAAATTTCCCACACGGGGCCATATTCGACAATTTTGCCACGATACATTACGGCGACCTGATCGGCAATTTCGGCAATAATGCCGAGGTCGTGGGTGATGAACATCATTGACATATCGCGCTGATCTCGTAAATCTCGCAGCAGGTCTAAAATGCTAGCTTGGACGGTGACATCCAGAGCCGTTGTCGGTTCATCGGCAATCAGCAGCGACGGGTTGCACACAATGGCCATGGCAATCATTACCCGTTGGATTTGGCCGCCGGAGAGTTGGTGGGGATAGCGGTTGAGGAGGGCTTTTTGGCGGTGACTGACTTTCCGCTGGATTTGGGCGCTGTTTGTGAGTCCTTCTTCTGCGGCGATTTGCTCTGCCATGGCGACATCGCTGGGTAGGAGTCTGACTTCTTGTAGGCGCTCAACGGCTAGTTTTTGGGCGGCGGCTTTAGAAATGTCTTGGTGCTGACGAATCGCTTCGACCAGTTGAAACCCACAGGTATAGACCGGATTTAGCGAACTCATCGGTTCCTGAAAAATCATGGAAACTTGTCCCCCCCGGTAGTCTTGCATACGCCGGGGGGGCTGAGTTCTCAGATCAACAGGGCCGGGGATACTGCCCGTTTGACTGTCATTTTGCCCGTCATCAAACCAAATTTCGCCATCGGTCACTTCCCCCGGTGGACTGGGGACTAACCCCATCACCGCCAGTGATGTGACAGACTTGCCAGACCCTGATTCCCCTACAATACCTAGGGTCTGGCCACGTTTCACCTGAAACGAAATGCCGTCAACAGCTTGGATGGGGCCAGAATCAGTGGCAAATTGCACCTTGAGATTGCGGACATCTAAAATATTGTCGCGGCTGTTTTCGCGGTTATTTTCTCGCATAAGGGGGTCGAGGAAAGGTCAACACAGAATTACAGTTGAGTTAGAAGGATCATAGCAATGTGTCATCCTTTGCTGCGTATCATATTATTCATCGTCCCTCCCTAACCATGATTCAACTTGCGATCGCAGTACTCATCGTACTGATTGGATCGGCCCTGTGCTCAGGCACGGAGGCAGCTTTGCTATCGGTCCCGCTGCTCAAGGCCCGGCAGTTGGCCAACACGCGTAAACCGGCTGCGATCGCACTGCTGGCCATTCGGGAAAGGATCAATCGCCCGATTGCCACGATAGTCATCCTGAATAATATTTTTAACATCGTTGGCAGCATTATCATTGGGCGAATTGCCACGGTGGTTTTGGGCGATGCCATGCTGGGTGTTTTTTCAGCGGTCCTCACCTTCTTGATTATCTTATTTGCTGAAATTGTCCCCAAAACCTTGGGTGAACGCTATGCCGAGCGCATCGGTCTGCTGGTGGCGCTGCCGATCCGCACCCTCACCTGGCTGATGACGCCGATTATCTTAATGCTCGAAAAACTCACGGCTCCTCTGGTTGAGGGTACCCGACGACCGATTACGAACGAGGCTGAGATTAAGCTGCTGGCCGTCCTGGGTTATCAAGAGGGGTTGATCGAAGACGACGAAGCCGAGATGATCCAACAGGTTTTTCGCCTCAACGACATGACTGCCGCAAAGATTATGACCCCACGGGTGGCGATTACTTATCTCTATGGGGAAGATATTTTAGAAACCGTCCAGCAAACCATCATCGACTCGCAGCATTCTCGTATTATCATCATCGGCGAAGATCTGGACCATATTTTAGGGGTTGCCCTCAAAGCTGAGCTATTGGCAGCCCTGGTGCAAGGCAACGGCAATGTGCCAGTGCAGTCCCTCATGCGCCCCGCTCAATACGTGCCAGAGACAGAACGCGCTGATGGTTTACTCAAAACCTTTCAGCGCGAGCGTGAGCACCTGATGATCGTGGTGGATGAGTACGGCGGGGTCTCCGGCGTGGTCACCTTAGAAGATGTAATCGAAGTGCTCACTGGCGAGATCGTGGATGAGACCGACCGCAACGTCGATTTACAAGCCCTCGCCCGACAGAAACGGCTACGTATCTTGAAGGCTCGGGGGTTTCGAAAAGATTTGGGAGCGCCTTAGGTGTGTTGATGCCTCGATTACGTCCTTTGTAACTCATCCAATCGAGCTAAGACCTCCTGACTGTGGATGGCTGGCCGCACACCGAGGAAGCGTTCGCGCAGGATACCATCGGGATCGATCACATAGGTGTGTCGCAGTGACATCGGCGACATCCAAGAGCCATAGGCTTTACTGACAGCCCCATTAGTATCAGCTAATAGCGGGAAGCGTAACCCTTCGGAGTCGCAAAACTCGGCGTGAACATCGACATCGTCAGCGCTGACGCCGAGCACCTGGGCATGGCGCTCAATATATTGGGGCAGATCCCGTTGAAATCGCTGGGCTTCAAGGGTGCAGCCGGGGGTAAAGTCTTTGGGATAAAAGTAGAGTACGACCCACTCACCAAGATAGTCAGCCAGGGCTACATCACCATTGCCGCTGTTGGAGGGCAAGGTAAACTCAGGGGCCGGGTCGCCAATGGGGACTTGGGGGCCACCCAGGGCCAGGGCGGAGGCTTGCCAGCTAAAGATAGATAGACATAGGCATAGGAGAAATGCGATCGCAGCTCGGCAGACTAATGCTCGAAACTTTCGAATATCAGACATCATGATGGGTAAACCCAAATAAGAACGCTTAACACAAGTTTACAATTGTCTGATGGGTTAGGCTAACTCAGCTGCTTAATAATTTGAGCTAGTAAACTTCCATTTTTTTCTCCCATGACCCAGCTCAGCGTAAACCTCAACAAAATTGCCCTGCTTCGAAATTCTCGGACTCTGGGGATTCCCAGTGTGCTATGGGCGGCAGAAACCTGCATTGAGGCAGGGGCCTATGGGCTGACGGTGCATCCGCGCCCCGATCAGCGTCATATTCGACGCAGTGATGTGTATGAGCTGGCGGAGTTGCTCAAGGCCCATCCAATGATTGAGTTTAATATTGAGGGCAATCCCCTAGAGCCTCGCTTTATGGACATCGTGCGAGATGTGAAACCCAACCAGGTCACCCTGGTGCCGGATGATCCCAACCAGTTCACCTCAGACCATGGTTGGGACATTCAAAAAGACGGTGAAAAACTTAAGCCAATTATTCAAGATATCCAGGCCATGGGGGCGCGCGTAAGTCTGTTTATGGACCCCGACCCCGGCCAGATTCGCTGGATTAAGCCCTTGGGGGTGACCAACGCCGTCGCCCGGATTGAGCTTTACACAGAACCCTACGCCACCGCCTTTCGTGAAAATCGGGCTGAGGCGGTGGTTGAGCAATATGCTGAAGCTGCCAAGGTAGCCCAGTCAGAGGGGCTTGGCGTCAATGCTGGTCATGATCTTAATCTGGATAACCTGCCTCAGTTTCTCAAGATTCCCAATATCTTAGAAGTGTCCATTGGCCACGCGCTGACCGCTGATGCGCTGAAGTTTGGCCTGCACAACGCCGTTAAAGCCTATCTGAAACAGTTGCAGCCTTAAAAATCAAGCTGCGTGCGCACTCACCCCCACCATTCCCCACCCATTCCCCCTACCCATGACCTTTGAACGCCATTTTACGGGCACCCCCTGGGAATCAAAAGTCGGCTACTGTCGCGCTCTACGGGCTGGCAAAATGATCTTTGTCTCAGGGACGGCCCCCGTTGCAGAGGATGGCAGCACCTTCGCTCCCTACGATGCCTATGCCCAAACCCACCGCTGTTTTGAGATCATTCAAAAGGCCCTGGAGTCGATGAATTCTACTCTCGCTGACGTGGTGCGGACTCGCCTGTATGTCACTGACATAGGCCGCTACGAGGAGATTGCCCGAGCCCATCAAGAGTGTTTTGGCGACCATCCCCCGGCTTCAACCTTGGTAGAGGTCAAGGGTCTGATTAATCCGGACATGCTGATTGAGATAGAGGCCGATGCGATGGTAACTGAGTCGCCTTCGCGGTGGCGATAACCGACAGCGCTTCGACAAAACTTGACTCAATCTCTACTCAATCTCCGTGGTAAATGGCAGCCTCATATACATGCCATTCGGGTCGTCCATGGTTTGTAGGATTTGCAATTCTTCTCTAAGTTTCAGGACTTCCTGGGAAATCGGGTCTTTGGCCCAAGGCAGCCGGGTAACGACGCCGATGCCAAAGAGGCTTTCGATGATTTGCTCTTCGAGGCTGACCGGTTGGGGATATTCTTTGACCTGCCAATCTTCTACCTCGGCGGCACTGGCGGCGGCTGCGATCGCATCTTCTAGCCCTCCCATTTGATCCACCAGGTCGGCCTGGGTCGCATCAAGGCCAGACCAAACTCGCCCCTGGGCAACCTGATTAACACGGGCTGGCGTGACCTCACGGGCGTCGGCCACCAGGGCCACAAATCGCTGATAGAGATCGTTGACAAAGCCTTGCTGTAGTTTGAGTTCTTCGTCAGATTGGGGGCGGCTGATGGTATCTATGTCTGCAAACTTTGCGGTTTTCAAGACATCCCAGGTGACGCCGTTGCGATTGGCAATTTCCTTGAAGTTCATCACCAGACCGTAGACCCCAATCGAGCCCGTAATGGTATTAGGAGAGGCAAAAATTTCGGTGCCTGGGGCCGCAATCATATAGCCGCCTGAGGCAGCATAGTCTCCCATAGAAACGATTACAGGCTTCTCAGCCACCAGCAATTTGACTTCACGGGCAATAATTTCAGAGGCAAGGGCGCTGCCGCCGGGGCTATTGACCCTGAGCACCACAGCCTGAATATCATCGTCGTGGCGGAGCTGGCGTAAGGTTTTGGCGAGCCCCTCCGATGTAACGATGCCTGGACTAGTGCTGTCGCCCATGATAATCTCGCCCGCGGCGTAAACGACAGCGATGGTGTCATCTTCAAATAGCCCCCTGACTTGCCCGGCAGCTATGTCGCTGTAGGCAGACAAACTAATGGCTGGAAAAGGGTTTTCGTCGTCGATGATTTCTTCGGGATCGGTGTCGGTGAGGGTCTGGAGTTCGGTGAGGACTTCGTCAAAGAAACTGACCTGATCCACCAGACCGGCAGCTTTAGCATCATCGGCCATCAATAATCCGCCCGTATCGGCAAGCTGCTGTAGCTGCTGGGCGGTGAGGTTGCGATCGCTACTGACGGTGGTTAAAAAGTCTTGCCAGAGATCACTCAAGATGGCCTCGGTTTGCTGCTTTTCTTCGGGGCTGCTGGTTTCGCGGATGAAGGGCTCCACCGCTGACTTGTAGCGCCCGGCCCGGAGCACCTGGACGCCGACGCCATATTTTTTGAGCGCCCCGGCCAAAAATTGAATTTCGGCTCGAAATCCGTTCATTTCCAGCAGCCCAACCGGGTTGAGATAGACGGTGTCAGCGACGGAGGTAAGGTAGTAGTCGCGCTCGTTCCAGCCAGTGGTGTAAGCCAAGACAGGCTTGCCAGAGGTTTCCTTGAACTGGCTCAGGGCGGTCCGCACCTCCCGTAGCGTGGCAAACCCTTCATTGGTATTGCCAGTGAGATAAATCCCGGCGATGTCGTCATCCTCGGCGGCGGCCTCAATCGCTTGCAAAGCAGAATAGAGCGAAACGGCGCTGTAGCTCTGACCAGAAAAGGTTTCTTCAAACACAATGCTGGCCCCAGAGTAGGGCACCGCATCGACAATGTCGGTGGAGAGGTCAAACACTAACATTGATTTTTCAGTGATTTCAGCAGACTTCTTAGCCTCATCAGCACTGGAGGCCACCAGCACCCCGATGAGACCGATGGCCCCGATCCCCACCAACGCCATGAGTGTAAATAAACCGACGATGGTGCCGATGGCACTGGCAAAGGCGTATTTGAAGAAATCTCGCATGGATAGTTTTAGGGGTCAGGGACAGTGGGAACTGGGGGGGAGCGGGGGAGTTCTGAATTCTGAGTTTTGAGTTCTAAATTGGGAAAAGAAAGCCAAACTATGTCATTGAACTTAGAGCCATCAAATCAGAACTCAAAACTCAAAACTTAAAATTCAAAACTCATCCCCCAAAATCCAAGGGAAAACTTTGCAACCTAATTTGCGACTCAAACGAGCAGCCCCCTCTAGTTTAAGCGCTTATTTTATTTGCTGGAGGACGGCGTGCTGGCTGAGGGCCTCTAAGCTAGGTTGCCCGGTGCAAAATAAAACGGTCTTGATTTCGGCAATCAAAATGTCTGCCAGCTCGTCCAGGGCGGCCTCAGACTGGTTGGCGGCTTGCAAAAAGGGCAAGGCCAGACCGGCTATGTTGGCACCCAGGGCCAGGGTTTTGGCGATGTCCAGACCGTTGCGCAGGCCCCCAGACGCAATCAGGGGAATTTGCGGTGCGATCGCACGAATTCTAGTAAGACACTCTGCGGTAGGCATGCCCCAATCAGCAAATGTATTACCTAGGCGTCGCTGCTTGGCATCTTGGGCGCGCTCACTTTCGACCCGAGCCCAGGAGGTGCCCCCCGCCCCGGCCACATCAATCGCCGTCACCCCTGCATCGATCAGTTTACGGGCCAGGATAGCTGAAATACCGTTGCCCACCTCTTTGGCAATCACGGGCACCGGCAGCTGGCGGCAGAGCTGCTCAATTTTGAACAGTAACCCGGCAAAGTTGGTATCCCCATTGGTTTGCACACACTCCTGCAACGGGTTGAGATGCAAAACCAGGGCATCTGCCTCCAGGGTATCCACTACCCGCTGGCAGTGGGAGAGGCCATAGCTATAGTTGAGCTGCACCGCTCCCAAATTGGCAAATAAGAGAATATCTGGGGCTGCTGTGCGGACGGCAAACGTAGGCGTCAGGTCTGGGTTCTCAACGGCGACGCGCTGGGAGCCAACTCCCATGGCTAAGCCAAATTTCTGAGCGGTTTTAGCCAGTCGAGTATTGATCAGGAGAGCTTGCTCAGTGCCCCCGGTCATGGAGGAAATCAGTAGCGGTGCGCCCAGGGCTTTACCTAAAAAGCGAGTTTGGACGTCGATATCGTCGTAATTAAGCTCTGGTAGGGCACAGTGCATAAACCGATAGTGCTCTAGCCCAGTGCTGATGCGATGGGATTGCACATCTTCATCCAGGCAAATCCGCAGATGATCGGCCTTACGAGTTTGGGTTACTGCCGAGTCTATAGGCTGGGTCACACTCACCGAAAAACCTCATGGATTAGGTAAACAAGCTATATCTACAGTACGCCCAAGATCGCCTGCAAAAATATACAAAGAATGTACATTTTGGTTGCCCGAATCCTTGAAAGATTGTGGTGATTGATAAAGATGGTGGTGACTGAAGTCCTAACTGTGGCTACTGAAGACTTTCGACGGGGCGGAAAAGCTCTACGGCGTCTTGATTATCTACCGGCTGCACAAACACCTTAACGATTTCGTGGCGGGCGGTGGGCAATTGCTTGCCCACAAAATCTGGGTGGATGGGTAGCTGACGGTGCCCCCGATCGATTAAAACCGCCATGCGGATTAGCTCAGGCCGACCATGATCAATGATCGCATTGAGCGCGGCACGAATCGTACGACCACTGAAGATGACGTCGTCTACAAGCACCACGGTTTTGCCGGTTAGATCAAACGGAATTGAGGTTTTCTCGGGGGTGCGTGCCCCGATCTGATCGAGGTCGTCTCGATAAAAGGTGATATCAAGTTCACCAACCGGGACGTCTACATTTTCTAATCGATTGATCTGCTGGGCGAGTTGATAGGCCAGCGGCACGCCACGGGTGTGGATACCCATCAGTACCAAGTCGCTGAGGGGATCGGTGCGTTCGATGATTTCTGAGGCCAATCGGTTCAAGGTGCGGCGGATGGCCTCAGCGGATAGGATCTCGACGACTTGGTTTTGCATAATAAACGCTCTTTTTACCCTTACCCTACGCTGGCAAATAATGCCTGCATCTCCTGCGCCTTGGCGTTTTCTCGGGTGACGATCTCGACGATTTTATTGTTTGCCTCGGGCTGGCTCAGGGCGGCTACACAAACCTGGGCGACCTTTTCGCGGGGGATGCTGCCCTCAAAGAGGGTATCCGCCGGTGCCATAACGATGGGATCGCCGCTGTCCTCGCTGCGGAGGCCGCCAGGGCGGACGATGGTGTAGTTGAGACCACTGCTTTGGAGGTAGTCCTCGGCCTGCTTTTTCCAGTAGAGCACCAGCCAGAACAGATTAAGCGGGTGGAAAAACTTGGAAACACAGAGGGAAGAGACGATGATAAAGCGCTCGATACCAGCTTCTTTAGCCACATCGACCAGATTTTTGGTGCCCTCGTAGTCGACCTTGTAAGGGCCTGTTACATCCAGGCTAGGCTGGGCTCCGGTGGCACACATCAGCACCGTGCAGTCTGAGATGGTCGAAGACCGGCCCCCAGGGGCCATCGCAGCCCGGATCGTACTGGGCTCTAGCACATCCCCCGTGACCACCTCAACCTCTGTTGGCAAGAGCTCTTTGGCTTTTGCAAGATCGCGCACGACGGCTCTGACTGGAATCCCTTTTTCAACCAGCTGTTTGACAATCCTGTATCCGGTTTGCCCGGTGGCTCCTACAACTAAAGCTTTCATCTTCTTTGCCCCACTGATATGAAAATCTACACATAACCCCATTAGTATATGGATATCGCAAATCAAATTGCCCCGGTCCGGAGTAGCAAATCCAAAAACTGTAGCAATCATGGCATCTGCATCCGCAAGCATTTTGATAAGCCTATATTGGGCTAGTCAATATCAGGACATTGACGGGTTTAAGCAAAGCAACACGGTGCAATTTTTATTAAACTATTGGTTCAAGGATCCGTAAATTAACGATGGGCGCTGTTTTGTCTACGTAGTTATCTTAGATTGAGAGTATATTTTGATTCACACACTGTCGATTTACATACTGTAGATATCATGGCAGGTGGATACGGCAGCAGGAATCCTTCTCTATAGGTTCTCTGTGATTTAGTCAAGCTAAACGAGTTTAAGTCCCCTGTGTGTTTCTTGTGTTTCCTGACTCCGATTTTCACCCAATCTGACTTTTGTCAGACCCAATAAAGCACCTTTTATTTTTGCGACAGCGTTTATGCAAATGCAATCTACGTCATTTCCGCTTTCTTCATCTGATGCCCGCTTCATGCCATCGGGCCAGAGTTTGATTGAGGAACACGAAATTTTATCCAGTGACCTAGAACTGCAGCCCAGTGAGACGGTCTTGTTCGAAGGTAACTACGTCGGTCATATGGAAATGTACGCGGACGCCAAGACCGTTGCCGAGTACTTGGATGCCCACCAGGGATGGTTTACCCGCTGTGCTCAGCCAATGACAGTCGAGCATATTGATGACAATGGTTACGCTTTGGTTTTAGGTCGCTTTGGTAGCCATAATTTTGAAATTGAGCCTAAGATTGGCCTGCATTTGCTGCCCCAAGATGGAGGGGTTTACCGAATTGAGACCATTCAAGTACCGGGCTACGTCCCTAAGGGCTATAACGTCGACTTTAAGGCCTCGATGATGCTGGCTGAGCAGGTAGCTGATGCTCTTCCTGTCGATCGGGCAACCCATGTTGAATGGGAACTGAAGCTGCTGACTTGGGTGCAGATGCCCCGGTTTATCCAAGCCTTACCCCAATCACTGGTCAAAACCTCAGGGGATAAGCTGCTTAATCAAATTGTGAAGCAGATTTCGCGGCGTCTGACCCGTAAGGTACAACAAGATTTTCATGCGATGATGAATCTGCCCCTGCCCGGTGCAGACGAAAAAAAGGGTTTCTGGAGGCGCTAGTCTACCTGAGCGCCCGAGGTGGTTAGTCTACCTGAGCGCCCGAGGCGGTTAGTCTACCTGAGCGCCCGAGGCGCTACCGCTTAAGGGACTGGGCCACGATTCGGTTTCGACCCTGACTTTTGGCCTGGTAGAGCGCCTGATCGGCTTCTAAAATGAGCTGGTCTGCGGGGCGGATCAGGTCGGGAATACCCCCCGAGATCCCAATGCTCACTGTGACCCGATCAGCAATTAGAGAGCTGCCATGGTCGATCTTGAGATTGACTAAAGTTTGCTGAACTCTCTGCGCTATTTGAATGGCTCTATCTAAGGGGGTATCGGGTAACAACAGGGCAAATTCTTCGCCGCCGTAGCGGGCTGCCAGATCGGAGGACCGCTCGGCCATTTGTTGAATGATGGCAGCGATGCGAATCAAACACTGATCGCCCTGCAGGTGGCCATACCTGTCGTTATAGCCTTTAAAAGCATCGACATCACACAGCAGCAATGACAGCGACTGCTGTGCTTGGGCGCAGTGACACCATTGCTCTGCCAGGATTTCATCGAAGCAGCGTCGGTTAGAAATTTTGGTCAGGCCATCCAGGCGGGCCTGCTGCTGAAGTTTGGCCTCGAGGCGTTTGCGATCGCTAATTTCAAAAACTACCAACCCCACCTTGCTGGCAGGTCGTCCATGGCCTCTCATGGGTGAGACATCATCTTGAATCGGAAAGTAAGATACTAGCCAGGTTCGTAATTTACCAGGTTGACTGCAGACCTCTCCGGTGATCTCCTGGTTAATTAGCGGTTCGCCAGTGGCCAGCACGCGCCGATAAAGGGGTTCAATGATCGGCGCTAGATCAGGGAGAACTTTACCCAGGGTTTGCCCAATGTGACTTTCTTCTGATACACCGTCGATCTCAGCCAGCAGCTTATTGGCCCGGACAAACCTGAGCTGGGCATCGACAATCCCCATGCCAACGGGGGCAGATGCAAAAAAACTATTTAGATTAGCCTCGCTCTGTTGGAGTTGGTAAGCGCGCTCCAGCACCTGTTTCTCAAGGTTAGATAATGTCTGGTTCAGCTTAGATTGGGCCAGCTTGCGCTCCTGAATCACTGCCCCCAGGACCAACACTGTGACGCCACAAACCCCAATGAAGGTTTGCAATAGGATCAAAGACTGATGGTTAGAACTGGTGTTAAAGGGGCCATATCCCTGGGTGGTGGCAAAAATTGCGATCGCGGCAATTAGGCTTACCATCCAACTGGCGATAAAGCTTCCCCAGCGGCAGGTTATCCAGATCAACGGTAAAAACAGCACATATTCGAGGTCATAGCCTTGGGCAAAAATCAGCCAGCACAGCCCCAGTACCCCGGTAAATAGCAAAGGCACTTCTAGATGCAATTGGGGGCAAGGCTGTGATCTCGTTGGTGCTGATAGCTCCGTTGGTGGCTGAGTTGGTGAGAGCCGTAGCGCCATCGGCAACAGGATGAATGGGGGCGTAAACAAGATTTGGGCCATACTGCTGCCGGTTACCCAGGTGAGCCAGGAGATGCCGATTTGCTCGACCGGGGTCAACCCCACCCAAACGAGGGCAGCAATACCGATAGTGGCTGATAAAACCGGGGCGAGGGCTACCACCAATATGAAGATGCTGGTGGAGCGCACCCGATCAAAAACAACGCGTATCGGCTGCGGATGAAAAGCTGTGAAGCGTTTCAGTAAGTGAAACGGGCACAGGATTTCGATACAGCCTGCAGCGGCGAAAGCACCCTCTAAAACACCGATTTGTAAAGGAGACAGTGACAGCTCGATCAGCTCGTGGTGGTTACCGGCCATAGAGCCTAACACAACCCCAGGCAAAGCCCAGTGACCCAGCCAAAGCACTGCCACCAGTGAAATTCCTGCCGGTAACCAGACTGCCGTGACCTTACCCGGTAGCGATGCCAGCTTTACACTCAGGTGAATCCCAATGATGTATAAGACACCGATGCATAGATTTTGCAGAAACAGGCGACCAGCATCTTTTGAATACATCCACCGGTAAGATGACATAGCTTAATAAGCGTAAACTTTTCACTGTCGGGCCTCGGTCTAAGATGCCCTAACAAACTGCACTAAACAGCAAAAGTTGATGCGTTGATCCCTTTCCATTAGATGTACTGGGCACCTGTTATGCAATAGATTCTGCAGATTTTGGCCTATGCAGTCCCCATCAAGCGATCGCTTTTATGTCATGAATTATCTATATTGACTCCCTTTCAGATATATTTATTCTCCTTCAGACTTGACCGATAGCCTACCGAATTGCTACACGCGATATGCACTGACAAACCTTTGCAGTCCGGCCAGGTCAAGGTGGGGTTGAATCCCACCATAGACCTCTTGGCGCTGCAAAACTTGGTGCTGCAAAATGCTTTGCACTGTCTCAGCTTGACCGGCCATCATTTCGATCAGCCAAAGGCCACCTGGGCAAAGATATGCAGGGGCTGCTTTTGCCAGTTGACGAATATCATCCAATCCATCTTGGCCCCCATCCAGTGCGTTATGGGGCTCGTGGTAAGTCACCTCTGGCGGCAAGGTCAGCACCATTTGACTCGGGATATAGGGAGGATTAGACACGACCCCAGCCAACTGTCCTTTGAGATCGGTTAAGGGGTCAAACCAGGCACCCTGCCGAAACTCAATGCGATCCGCAAGCTGCTGGCGGTCTGCGTTTTGCTGGGCAATGGCTAACGCCGCTGCACTGACATCTGTGGCAATGATGCGAGCATTGGGCAAGGCTTTGGCAAGTCCTAACGAGATCGCACCGCTGCCAGTCCCCATATCGACCCAGACTCCCTGCTCCAGCTCAATGCGCCAGGGGCTGTTGTCAACCAATTCTCTGCCAATGTCAATGATCAGTTCCGTTTCAGGACGGGGGATCAGCACCGCTGGGGTTACCGTCAGCATAAAATCACGCCACGGGGTTTCTCCCACTAAATACTGCACCGGCACCCGGTCTTGAATCCGCCGCTGCCATTTGGCCGTCAGGGTGTCCAGGGGGAAGCGCGTTGCGATCGCAGGTCGATCTTGATAGGTTCCCAAGTGCAATGCCAGCTGATCTAACTCGGTGACCCCCAGCAGAAACCAATCAACCTCGTTGGGGGGGATGTCGGCAGCGTTGGCTTGTTGGAGTGCCCAGATTCGCCAGGTGTAGAGGTCTTGGCCTGAGCAAGATGGGGAGGGTTGGGAAGATGGGGAAGGGCCGTTCTCTCCCATCCCCCCCATCTCCCTTATCTCCCCCATCCCTACAACACCCTCAACACACTCGCGATCGCAGTCGTCTCCCCAAACCCCTTCAGCATCTCAATCGCTGTCTGGAAATCCCCCTCCTTGACCTCGTGGGTCACCACCACCAGCTCAGCCAGATTATCTTGCATGCCTATTTGCACAATTGACTCCAGACTGACGTTGTGCTGCCCAAAGGTGGTTCCCAGGTGACCAATCACCCCTGGCTGGTCTTTGACCAGCAACCTGAGGTAAAAGCGACTGACCAGCTCAGCCATGGGGCTGATTTTGCAGTAGTGCTCATGGGAGCAGGCCAACAGCGGATTGGGGAGCTTTTCGACCGCTGGGGATTCCATGTGCAGTGTGGCCGCAATATTCATCACGTCTGAGACCACAGCACTGGCGGTGGGGCCTTCCCCTGCGCCGGGGCCAAACAGCATCACCTGACCAATCGGGTCGCCCTCGACCAGGATGGCATTGTAAACCCCGTTGACGTTAGCCAGCGGATGATCTTTAGGTACCAGGGTGGGATGGACGCGGATCTGGAGGCTGTCGGTCAAGCCTGGATTTCGACGGGCGATGGCCAGCAGCTTGATCACAAATCCCAGGGTTTCGGCATAGGAAATATCAGCGGCACTGACCTGACGGATGCCCTCGCAATAGAGCTCATCGCGATTGATCCGTCCCCCAAAGGCCAAGGACGCCAGGATCGAAATCTTATCTGCCGCATCCCAGCCATCGACATCGGCGGTTGGGTCGGCCTCAGCATAGCCAAGCTGCTGCGCGTCCTGTAAAATCGACTCAAAGTCGCCACCCTCGGTTTGCATCCGAGTCAAAATATAATTGGTGGTCCCGTTGATGATGCCGGTCACCGCGTGGATGCGGTTGACACCCAAGGCCTGTTTCAAGGGTTGAATAACCGGGATGCCGCCCCCCACTGCGGCCTCTAATAAGAGGTACACCCCAGCTTTATTAGCGGTTGTAAACAGTTCGTCTCCGTAGCGGGATACCACTGCCTTATTGGCAGTGACTACGTGCTTACCGTGCTGTAGGGCTTTCAAAATCAGGGAGCGGGCCGGCTCTAAACCGCCCATAACCTCTACTACGATATCGATGTCGGGGTCGGTGACAATGGAGGTCAGGTCAGTGGTAAAGCACGCTTTTGGTAAATCAACCGCTCGGGGCTTGTCTAATGTGCGGACACCGACCTTGTGGATGGTTAGCGATTGCAAAAGCGGATGTCGCCGCTCAGCATCCAGCAAAATCTTGGCCGTTCCCGTCCCAACGGTCCCCAGTCCCAGTAGTCCTACCTTAAAAACCAACGCCCTAGTCCGTGCTTTACATCAAACCATTGTAAAGCTAAAGACGAAGGGTGAAGGGTATCTACCCTTCACCCTTCGTCTTAAAGCAAAGCACTCAATGTCCAATGGGCAGCCGTCTAATGGGCAACCGTTGGTTAGTATGTTTCAACGTGCCAGCGATGGCCTTTCTTCATGGTTCGACGGTACTCTTCCCAATTCACATCGCTCTTAGCTGCAGCCGCTGTTAGAGCGGCATCAATGCCGTCTTCCATACCTTTAAGACCACAAATATAAACGTGGGTCTTTTCATCTTGGATAAGACTCCACAGCTCATCGGCATGCTCTGCGATCCGATGCTGGATGTACATCCGACCCCCCTCTGCATTTTGCTGCTCGCGGCTAATGGCATAGGTCAGGCGGAAGTTGTCAGGATATTTATCCTGCATTTCTTCCAGCTCTTCCTTATAAAGGATATTAGGTGTTTTGGGAACCCCAAAGAATAACCAGGCCAGCCCACTGAAGTTGTTATATTCAGGGTTTGCGGCTCGTTCCCTATCCTTAAACATTCGCCACAGATAAGCCCGGAAAGGTGCGATGCCAGTGCCGGTTGCCATCATGATGACTTTGGCATCCGGATCATCGGGTAGCAGCATTTCTTTACCCACGGGGCCAGTAATTTTTACTTTGGTCCCAGGTTCCAGATTGCAAAGGTAGGTTGAGCAAACCCCGTAGACCGTCTCATCGGTTTCAGG
Source organism: Cyanobacteria bacterium P01_D01_bin.44 (assembly GCA_039200855.1). GTDB lineage: Bacteria > Cyanobacteriota > Cyanobacteriia > Phormidesmidales > Phormidesmidaceae > SIO4C1. The sequence continues at coordinate 16,405 of JBCCRZ010000042.1, forward strand.
ATGCTGATAAACCAGCTGCCGCACGCACAGTGAGACCGTCTTATCGTCTACATCATCGCCATGGCGAGTAGACGCAATAGAGTAAAGTCTTAACTTATGGGGCTTGTCATTTTCATCGGTCCCTTCGGGGATGATGCCGATGCTTTGGCCTTCTACGTAATGCAGGTCGCCCTCTGACAAATCAAACTTGAGGTGACGAACGGTACCAATACCGCCTTCCCCAACAAGCTCATCATTGGATAAGCAAGCTCCTAGATAAGGCGTTTTAGGCTTGTAAATATTGACTGGAACAGTTTTCTTTTTAGCTGCTGGCTGCGCTTGAGTCATGGGCTTACTAACTTCAGATGTCGACTGAGTTGCAGATGCTGTATTACCGTTCTGATCACTTGCCACTGGGCGAATGCTGACAATCTTGCCACCCATCCGCATAATCCGACTCATCTCCTGATTCATGCGGCTGTAAGGAACCGTAATGAATGTGCTACCACTTTTCCTAAGTGCAGCACTGGCCCCGTCTTGCTGACGCAAGCCTTCGACCTCATAAATAAACAGGCGGCTGCCTGTTGTACTGCTGGTGATACCACCAACGACGCTTGGATTGTACATGCTCTGAACTCGTTGTATCTCCGAACCCGTCAAGCGATGGATAAACCATCGGCTCGATGTTGACTATTCTCTCTAGCCTATCACTGTGAGTGGGCCGAGTGAGTGGGCTGGGGTGAACAGACTGAGATCACAACGCTGAACATGGGCAGAGATTTTGAACCGATACAGCTGACTACAATCTATAAGATAGTCAGCCTTTGAAGTTGTAACTGTTGCCTAAACAGCACTTTAAGGGTGTCTTTGGAATTGCCATGCGGTCTGCTAACGGCCTACCTAGGGTTTATGAGAATGCCGCTAGTGCGATTTTCCTTCGGAGAGTCTTCGCCTTAACGCTAGTGATGCCCCTAGGGCTATACGCGTCAGTGCTGACGGGGCAGGTCTCACCAAAAAGAACCCAGCTGCCTGGGTTTAATCTAAAATCTACGATCTTAAGCTTTTCTTATAGTGACGATAAGCCCTAATATAAGGAGTATCTCAGCCGCTTAGGTTGGTGTGAGTGAGATGTTTCCGTTTTCTACAGTCTAAGAATATTTATTTCGGATTGTAAAAAATTGAATCCCTCCTTATCATAAATACAAACCAAAAATCCTTTAGGGCGGTTTTCACGCCTGTCTCCCTACGAGATAGTCGTCTGATCGTCTTCAATTTATCTAGGGATTGATAACGGTTGATATCCCTGACTAAAAGGACTCATGTCATATAAAGAGGATTTGAGATGACCATAGCAATGGGACGCACGCAGTCAGGTGGAGGATGGTTTGACGTCCTCGACGACTGGCTGAAGCGTGATCGATTTGTCTTTGTGGGCTGGTCAGGTTTGCTGCTGTTTCCGTGCGCCTTTTTGGCGGTGGGGGGC
>JBCCRZ010000043.1:0-17575 GCA_039200855.1 Cyanobacteria bacterium P01_D01_bin.44
CGGCCACTGTGGCTATTTAGAGGTCGGCGATCTCAGCGGTCGCGTCCTCAACGACCCCACCCTTGAGCTACTTAAGAAAACGGCGGTTTCCCAAGCTAACGCCGGAGCCGATATCATCGCTCCCTCTGGCATGATGGACGGCTTTGTCCAGGCTATCCGCAGCGGTCTAGACGACGGCGGCTTTGAAGATTTGCCCATCTTGTCCTACGCGGCCAAATACGCCTCGGCCTACTATGGCCCTTTCCGGGATGCGGCAGACTCTGCTCCTCAGTTTGGCGATCGCCGCACTTACCAAATGGACCCCGCCAACGGTCGTGAAGCCCTCAAAGAGATTGACCTCGATATCGCCGAAGGTGCAGACATGCTGATGGTCAAGCCCGCCCTGGCCTACATGGACATCATCTGGCGCGTGAAAGAATCCTGCGACCTGCCCGTCGCGGCTTACAACGTGTCTGGGGAATATTCTATGGTGAAGGCGGCGGCTCTCAACGGTTGGGTCGATGAAGAAAGGGTCGTCATGGAAACCATGACCAGCTTTAAGCGCTCAGGCGCGGATCTGATCTTGACCTACCACGCTAAAGATATCGCCCGCTGGCTGAGCAAGTAGTCGATAATTGAACAAGTCGTCTGACTCGCCCAACACTACTTGTGTCGAATGTGGTCATACACCCCAACATACTGATCGCCAGGATGATTCCAGGAGTAATCATAGGCCATGCCCTGCTTAGCCAGCTGATGAAAACGCTCAGGTTGCTTGTACCAAAGATTGAGGGCGCGTCCTAGAGCTGACTCTAACGCCTCGCTATCCTGCTGGTAAAACACAAACCCATTGCGTTCTTCGGGTAAATGGGATTCGTCATAGTCCCAATCAAAGACCGTGTTGAGCAAGCCGCCGACGCCTCTAACCACGGGGACAGTGCCGTATTTCAAGCTAATGATCTGAGTCAGGCCGCAAGGTTCATAGTTACTGGGGACCACGATGATATCTGCAGCGGCGTAGATCAGGTGAGCCAGCTCCTCGTTAAAGCCAATTTCTAAATGGCAGTCGGGGTTTTCGTTGAGGTGGTGTTTCTCATGCCAAAACCAGTCGTTGATACCCGCCTCTGACGCGGAGCCGAGCATCACAAATTGAGCCCCCTGATTGAGGCTGTAGTAAAGCGCATGGTGGACCAGGTGCACCCCTTTTTGCTGATCTAATCGCCCAATAAAGGCGACCAGGGGTTTATCGCTGGCCCGCAGCAGCAGCCTTTCTCGCAGGGCTTTTTTGTTGTAGACCTTACTTTCAAAATCCCCTGCCCCATAATGGGTTGGAATATAGGGATCGACTTCTGGGTTCCAAAGGGTGTAGTTAAGCCCGTTAAGAATACCGCCAAATTTATAATGATGGGCCTCTAGGGTAGGCTGTAAGCCACAGCCAATCTCGGTAAAGCGGGCCTCCCAAGCGTGATGGGGCGAGACGGTATTGACGTAGTTCGCGTAAACAATCCCCCCTTTCATAAAGTTCAGTGCGGTGGGTTGATGATTATCTTGCAACCGTTCTGGGCTGAAATAGTAAGGCTCATTATTTAAGCCCGTGGCCCGAAGAATCTCTGCCCCCCAAACGCCCTGATGCTTGAAATTGTGAATAGAGTAGCAGACGCGCTGACGCTCCATGCCATGCCACTTGTACATCTCAAAGAGCATGACCGGCAACAGCCCGGTTTGCCAGTCGTGGCAATGGATCACGTCGGGGCGTTTGCCACTCTTGAGTAAAAACTCCAATGCGGCTTTGCTAAAAAAGGCAAACCGAATTTGATCATCCGAGGCACCGTAGTATATACCCCGATTAAAGAAGTTATCGCCAGAGTGGGGCTCGATAAAAAAGCATAGCCGACCATGCACCCAGCCACACTTCACAGAGCAGTGAATTGCACCGTCATACCAGGGCACCCATAAATCTCGATAGGCCTCGTGCAACCCCCAGATATGGTCGTAGCGCATGCAGTCGTACTTAGGCAGGATTAGCTCCACACAGTGGCCACGGGCGTCAAGCTCACTACTCAGGCCATAAACCACGTCTCCTAAACCGCCTGCTTTGATGACGGGCGCACATTCGGAGGCAACTTGCACGATATACATAGGCTTCCTTTGTGATTTTGTAATAAAAGTTTTTAGTTCTAAACTTTTATTCAACCAGAAGAAAGGGGTGTTTGGAACGGCAATTTTGACGTTGTAAGGGAATGTCCTGAAGGCAGATCCCTGCTCTAAAGGGCTTTGAGAAACCTAGTCGAAAAATGAAAAAGCCTTGATTTTACTTAATCACAGGCTTAGTAGAGCTTAAGTCTCAACCCTAGAAATGTGGTTTATTATCTGATTGACTGACAAAATTTTGAGCTTGGCGGTTGGAAACCGCCCCTAAAGATGCACTAGCGGAGCGCAGCGGAGCCATGCCCTCAGGGCTATAATCGGCCTACGCCGATTGGGAAAACCCTTAGAATAACTAGTCCACGTAGGTGGACTTCATATTTGTAGGCGCGACTTCCAGTCGCTAGCCGATACAACGTAAAACGTAGGTTTCAGAACTTTTGTCAGTCAAGCAGGGTTTATCATTTGGCAGTTAGCTTGAAAAAGTTAAAGGGTCGGCGAACAACGCCGAACTCAACAGTGCCCGACGCTGGCCTGAATACGGAAACTAAGGACTCATACATGATCGCAACTGCACCCACTTCCGGATTACCCAACCTGGACGATTCAAGATCAGGGTTACCCAATATTTGCGGTTGGGAAGATACCATTACCGCCGTTACCAACCACGCCCAACCTGTCTTTTTACCTGCGACCAATCTGCGCATCCAAAACATCACCGCTGGGTTTGCTTGCGCCCTACACATGCACCAGCCCACCATCCCGGCTGGCCCCAATGGAGCGCTGATCAGCAATCTCCAAAATATGTTTAAAAATCAAGGCGATGGAGACAATCACAACGCCTCTGTCTTTGCCTGGTGCTACAGCCGCATGGGCGATTGGATCCCAGAGCTGGTCGCGAAGGGCGACAACCCTAGGATCATGCTCGACTACTCTGGCAACTTGCTCTGGGGCCTGCGCCAGATGGGCCGCGACGATATCATCAATAACCTCAAGCGGCTTTGTGAGCCCCAATACCAGCCCTACGTAGAGTGGATGGGCACGATGTGGAGCCATGCGGTGGTGCCCTCCACGCCGATTCCAGATATCAAGCTGCAAATCCAGGCCTGGCAGCACTACTTTGCGGCCCTGTTTGGCTACGATGCACTGCGGCGGGTCAAAGGCTTCTCACCCCCTGAGATGCATCTGCCCAACCACCCTGACACGCTGTATGAGTATGTCAAAGCGCTCAAAGACTGCGGCTATCGCTGGCTGCTGGTGCAGGAGCACTCAGTGGAGCGGCTGGATGGCTCAGGTCTACCCCAGGACGATAAGTACATCCCCAATCGGCTGGTGGCGAGGAATTCTCGGGGTGAAACCATCAGTATCACTGCCCTGATCAAGACCCAGGGCTCAGACACCAAGCTGGTGGCCCAAATGCAGCCTTACCATGAGGCCAAAGGTCGGGGTAGACAGCAGATTGGCGACGTGTCGGTGCCCTGCTGTGTCTCTCAAATCGCCGATGGTGAAAATGGGGGGGTGATGATGAATGAATATGCCCGTGATTTTGTGCCGATCTGGGCTGAGATGCGCGAGAATGGCCGGGGTGTAGAGGGCGTCACTGGACTCAACGGCACGGAATACCTTGAGCTGATCGAGGCGGCTGGGGTGAGCCCCGATGACTACCCCGTCTGTCAGGCGGTAGGGCAGCACAAGATCTGGCAGAAAGTCGATCCTGACCAGGCCACGCCCGAAGCCGTAGCCAAAGCTATTCAAGCGCTTCAGGAAGCCGACCACCGGTTCCATATGGATGGGGCGTCTTGGACGAACGATCTGAGCTGGGTGAAGGGGTATGAAAATGTGCTGGGGCCGATGTATCAGCTCAGTGCGATGTTTCACCAAAAATACGATCGCGAGGTGCAGGCCGATCCGAGCACAACTCAGCGCCCAGACTACCAGGAGGCGTTGCTCTATCTGCTGCTGGTGGAGACGAGCTGTTTTCGCTACTGGGGGCAGGGTACCTGGACTGACTATGCCCAGGCGCTATATCGTCACGGGGAGGCGTTGCTGAAGGGGTAAGGCAGCCTAGCCCTCACCCTAAATCCCTCTCCCAGACTGGGAGAGGGACTTTTAGTAGAGCGAGTTTCTCCATAGCAAAAGCATCCTTGAGTGGATGAAAGCACTTTTAGATAAGGATTTGCTCCCCTTCTCCCAAGTTTGGGAGAAGGGGGTAGGGGATGAGGGCATTACTGCTCTCGCAGGCGGCTACTCAGCGGCGTCTGACGGGATGCCAGGCGGGCGCGACCGGCAGCGGCCCAGTCTTGGAGGGCTTCGATCTGGTCCTGGGCCGTGCGGGCCAGGGGCACGAGTTGGCTGGCGGCTTCTAGAATGTCATCGGTAGTAAAGTCGCGGTTTTGACTAAAGCCAATGTGCATGGCTTCGACAATGGTTTGCTCGATTTCGGCCCCTGAGAAATCAGGGGTTTCATAGGCCAGCCGCTCGATGTCGTACTGGCTGAGGTTTGAGGGGCGCAGGCGACTCAGGTGCACATTAAAAATGGATTTGCGCTCGTCCTGACTGGGTAACCCCACAAAGAAAATTTCGTCAAACCGTCCCCGACGCAGCATTTCAGGGGGCAAAGCTCGGATATTATTGGCCGTTGCCACCACAAAGACAGGGGAGGTTTTCTCTGACATCCAGGTGATGAAGGTGCCAAACACGCGGCTGGCGGTGCCTGCATCACCCCGGCTATCTGCCCCGGCAAAGGCTTTATCAATCTCGTCGATCCACAGAATGCAGGGGGCTAGGGCTTCGGCCAGTTGGATCATCTGCCGCGTGCGGGACTCAGACTCGCCCACAAGACCGCCAAACAGGCGTCCGACATCAAGGCGCAGCAGGGGCAAATGCCAATGGTGGGCGATGGCTTTAGCGGTCAAGGATTTGCCAGTGCCTTGAATGCCCACTAGCAAAAGCCCTCGGGGATGGGGCAGGCCATACTGCCGGGCCTGCTCTGAGAAGGCTCCCCCCCGCTTGAGCAGCCAGTCTTTGAGGTTATCAAGACCGCCAATATCCGAAATCTTTTCATTGGCCGGGTAAAAGTCCAGGATTTGGGTCTGGCGAATGGTCTGGCGCTTTTCTTCTAAGATCAGGTCGATGTCTTCGTCGCGAAACTCGCCGTGGGCGGCGATGCCTCGGGCCAGGACACGGCGGATACGCTCGGCGGAGAGCCCCTGACAGGAGCGCACTAGCTCACCAAGCACGCGCTCAGGGAGGCGGCTGCCCAGGGTGCCTAGCAAGGTTTCGACGTCACTGCGGATATCGGCCACCGTCGGCAGGGGAAATTCTAAAATCGTAATCACCTCCGATAGCTCGTCTGGAATGGTGAGCTGAGGAGACAGCAAAATAATGTTTTTGGGCTGGGCCTTGAGCAGACGGGAGAGATTGCGCAGCTTGCGAGCCACCGCGACGTCGTCTAAAAAACGATGAAAATCACGCAGCACACAAATTGCGGCGGCGCTGCCGGGTAGTTTCTCGATAAACTCCAGGGCTTGGAGGGGGTTGCGGCGGCCAAAGCCGACATCGTTGGGGTTGCCCTGGTAGCCTTCAACAAAGTCCCAGACGTAGACGCTGCGATTGCCGTTTTGCTGGGCGGAGGCTGCGATCGCAGCCTCCGCCCGCTCTTCTTCTTGGGTAGGCACATAGATGACCGGATACCGCGCCCGGATCAGTAACCCCAATTCATCACGAAAGCTCATAGTTTCTGCCTGCTACCCCCTACAGCCCTCATTTTATTAGCTATCGGGTATTAGCCATCGGGGAGCTGCTGCTTAAGGGCTGAAAGCGCTGCCCAACGGTGATCGCTCTCAGCCGATTGCCCAGGCTCAGGGCCAGTTTCTGCAACCTCGATACCCGGGCAATCTTGATTACACAGCTGTCGTTGGGGAATGGATAGGCAAAACTGTTCATAGAGCCAGGTGGCGGGTTCAAAATGCCCCTGGGGCGACAGCGTCTCTACTAGATCGCTCATCTCAACTTCTCGCTCAACGCCATAGGTATCGGGCTCTGGGTCTTGCAACCAAATAAACTCCGACGTATCGACCTGGATACGGCTGTTATAGTGTTGCAAACAGCGATGGCAGGCCAGGGTCATAATGGTCTCAGCCTGGGCCGACACCTCTAAAAAATTACCCCGATGCTGCACCTGCAGGTGACCCTTGACCGGCGTGAGACTTTCTAATGCGCTCAGATGTTCGTCGATTTCCAGGCGTCGCGTGTTATCCGGGAGTCGTTTGAGATGGGGAATATAAATCGGTTGCATCGTCTCAGCCTTGGCAACGGTCTTAGCTTAGCAGCACACGAAGGGGGCTAGGACTCCTCTACCTCATTTGACTCACCGCCAATGAGCCGCACCACTAAACGCCGATCGGGCTCTTTACCTCGGCTAAAGGTTTCTAAATCTTCGTAGGGCTTAAGTAAAGTATGGACCTGACGGCGTTCTGCAGAGGATAAACCACCCAGCTCAAATTCTTTGCCAGTGGCCTTGGCCTGCTCGATGGCATTGTCTGCCATGGTCTGCAGTTCTTCTTGGCGACGTTTGCGATAGCCGTTTAACTCAACCGTGTAGGCCTGCTGCCGATCAGGCTGCTGCCCCAGATTCAGAACGGTGTTGGCCAGATACTGAATCGAGTCCAGCACTGCCCCCTTATCTCCCAGGAGGGTTTCGAGCTGAGCCTCAGACAGCGCCGTATGATCAATGGTCAGCCAGCAGCTACTATCCCCTGAGGCATCTTCAACAAAATGGCTAGTGACATCCGCAGAAATCCCCTGGAGGGCTAGCAGCTTTGAAAGCCATTCAATCCCTTTTGTTGCCTGTTGCTCACTCATTCCAGTCCTACATTTACAAGGTTTGACCTGGCATTATTTCTTGGAGACCTTTTTCTTCGAGTCGCCAGAAGCTTGGTTAGACCCCTTAACGCTCTTACCGCCGGATCGCTTTGCCTTGGTCGCAGACGATTTGGCACCGCCAGATTTAGATTTAACTGAGCCCCCCGACTTGGCTGGGCTACCTGATTTAGCCGCTGTCGCCTTTCTGGTGCCAGGTTCAAAAGCTAGCTGTTCGCGATCAGCTTCCTTCTTTTGGTCCTCATCGACCAGCTTTTGCAGGTTTTCTGGTAAAGGCTCACGGGATAAGATAAATGACTGCGCCGTCTGAAAAATGTTGGCAATCACCATGTACATCAAAACCCCAGCAGGCAAGGGGAAAAACAAGAACATGCCGGAGAATAACACTGGCGTCATCTTGTTCACCATGTTTTGCTGGGGGTTGTCGGTAGATGACTGGCCCGTCAGTAGCTGGTTGACATAAAGACTAAGGCCAAAGAAGAGGACCATGCCCAGTATGTCCCAATGGATTTCACCATTGTCGCCCATGGCCCCAATGCGACCCAGTGCTTTGATGAATAAAAAGCCCTTATTGGCAGCCAGGCCAGGCACTTTAACCTGGACGGTGGCATCACCAGGGGCCAATGCTGTGATGTTGCCAGCGGCGTCCACCTCAATCAGGTTTTCTCCCTTGGTCACTTCCCACCGGGGAGATACCTGAAGCTCGTCGTTGCCGTATTCGTCAGCCAGGGACTGCAAGGATTGCCCCTCAGCTGTTTGCAACCGAATGGCGGTCTTTTCACCCACGACGATACGATTGCCCGCCGGTAAGACTGCCGAGACGGGAAAGTGCTCACCGTCTGCCACAAAAATATTACTGGGTTTTGTTGAGAAGGCCTGGGGCTGGATCTGCTCAACCGTCTCCTGGGGGAAAATCTGTAGATTAACCGGGTAGCTCACATCTGCAAATGGCGAGCCCCGCAGGGTAGCAAACAGGGCAAACAAGATGGGCATTTGCAGCACCACCGGAAAGCAGCCCGCCAGCGGATTGCCAAACTCTTTATAAACCTGACCCATCTCAGATTGCATCTTGGTGGGGTCGTCTTTGTAGCGCTCTTGGATCTCCTTAACCCGCTTTTGCATCACCGGGTTGGCGACCTTCATGCGACGCATATTGCGAATGGACCCGGCATTTAGCGGATACAGCGCAAACCGAATCACTAACGTCAGGGCCACGATAGCCAGCCCATAACTCGGCACAATCCCGTAGAAAAAATCCAGGATTGGCAACATGATGTTGTTTGAAAGAAACCCGATACCAAAATCCATGCGCGCGTGGCCCGACTCGTTGACTTAAACTACAATCTGAACTCTACTGTATCCGAATATTGAGGTTGCTGGCGGTTTAACTTTAGGTAGCGCCGCTAGCTGCTCTGGCTTTCGCAGGGACTTTTGCCATCATCTGATCATAAAGCTTACGAAAGTGAGGGACCGAGCGCAGCTCAAGGCGGCTACCGTCCTTGAGGGTGACCACCATATCGCCCCAAGCCCCTAAACCACGGGGTACCGTTACAATCTTGGCAACCTCTGAATAAATTAAGTCGGTGCGGTTACGCCCCATCCAACCCGCTGTGACCGAAATTCGTCGGCTGGTGATGCGATAGCGCAGCCAAATAGCTCGCACAATAGCGCCCACCGTTAACGGAATGCAAATAACGGTGAAGGCCAGTAGCAAATTAAAGATTAAGTCGCCGATGTGGGGACCGCCCTCATAGTAAACCTCCTCACTGATGCCCATCTATAACCTCCAAGGCTGTCAACTGTTGCTCTAATTCTCGCAAAAATTCGTCATACTTACACTCTACCGCAGCCGACCGGACTGAGATGACGACGTGCCAGCCTGGGGCCGCCCTGGGCAAAAGTTGCTGTAAGCCTGCCCGAATTTGTCGCTTGATTCGATTGCGGATGACGGCCCGTTTACTGACTTTGCGGCTAATCGAAATCCCAAAACAAGGGCCCAGCAAGGCATCATTACCTCGACTGGGCTTGGGAAGCTTGAATGCTTTTACGGCTACGCAATGCCCCCTGGCTCGACGACCCAGGCGGTAAACCTGGGTAAAGGCCTGGGGCGATCGCAACCGATGTCTTTTAGGTAACGCCAACTTTTAACCTCGCCAGCGCTGGCAACGACTGCGACCGCCTGGCCTAAACAGCCAGGCGAACACGCCCTCGGCTGCGACGAGCCTTGATGACGTTGCGGCCATTTTTGGTACGCATGCGGGTCCGGAACCCAGACACGCGCTTGCGCTTACGAGAAGTACCTCCGAGCGTGCGCTTTGTCATGGTTATTGTCTCCTAGTGGAAAATCTGAATGGGTCTAAGCACGGTCTACGATTTTAGCATCATGGACCGCGTTAACGCCATCATGCTTAATTATTACGCCCGTCTTCGTAGCCCAGGGAGAGGTTCCAGATGCCGACGATAGTATTGAGGGGCGCGCCCGGAGATGGCGCATATAGCCCAAACGGCTGTTGTAAGGCCCGATCGGGGTTGCGAACATGGCGCAGCACCACGGTGAAGTAAGTATCCTGAGGGATCTGCTCCAGGAGATAAATGTCTAACCGGTTCGCCTCAGGCGTCCAAACCACTTCATCGATTTCAATTTCTTCGCCGCGGTCGTTGCGGCCTCGATAAACCCTTATGTTGTCGTCTTCCAGGTTAAAGCGACCGTTGTACTCATTAAAGGCATCGGGATAAATAATCTGTAAGTCGCTCAGTGCGCGATCAACGTGATTAGCGGGGACTCGCAGATGGTAATGGGCCCGTGTACTGCGGGGCTCATTATTAAAGAGTCGATAGGGCAACCGACGATCGGCATCAACCCCACCCCAAATCGTCAGGCCCTCGCGAGTTTGAGCAGTCCCTGGCAAAGTGGGTAAGGCTGCAAGGGTTAGCGCGATCGCAAGGCCAGATACACACCAGCGGGCAAATCGTTTAACCGTCATCAATATCACTCCTCAAGCATTTCGTGTCGGTAATAGCGCGTAAATCGCTAATATCCTGGATAACTAATATCGTCGGATAACATCTACCTTAGATAACATTGCGGCAAGTCTGCAGGGGTAGACAGTGGGCCAGTTTTGCAGGTTGGACTCTTCTAAGATACGGTCCTTGAAACGGGCCTTATATCAACTGTCAACTCAGTGCGTTTGGCGAAGACTCAACCTAAGACAAGCCAATCCAAGATGCACCGGTATCAAACAAGACGTAGGATTTCAATCATTCGAGGTCATCATTCCAGCTCGTTTGCTGAATCCGATGGCTTCTTTCACCTGACGCTTCTCGGTCAAGACAGACTCGCCAAAACCGATTTACCAGGACAGCTCAGACCTGTCAATCAACGCTTAACTTACGTTAACCTAGCTTCAGAATACCACATAGTCTATTACAAAAAGATGGTTTTTGGCGGGCTGCTAAAAGGCGTTTCGAGTTGCCTGATAATGGGGTTTTTGCAGCAAATCTGTTTGATTGCATCCATAGAGTTTTGTCAAAAAATATCAAGCTTTCTAATCAATGGTTCACAACTCCTTTCTGGAGTTGCCACAATCAAATTAAATACTTCTATAAAGGAATTTGATTGTTGTAACCAAAGAACATGATATGTACAAGTCTTAACATCAAAATTGCCCTCGTTTATCTTCTCGGTTAAAAGTCGATATAGTCTGAATCTTTAATTTGGGAATAGCCCTCATACAGATAAGCTGCTTGGTTAAAGTGCTTGATTTTTCTGAAGACTGGCTTATGGCCAACCTAAATTATTGCTGAAGACGCTAGAAGAAACTCTGAGAAAATAGCGCCTGATCGGGTTTGTTTTAGGCTCATCCCACGATTAAAGGGTGTTTAGAGAGAGGATGGCAATCTCAAGCTCCGTTGTTGAGTAAAGGCTTCAATAGATCTATAGCCTTTAGGGCTAAATCACCATTCTCATGAGCCCTTGTACATGGGGGTTGTAGAGGTTTTTTGAGTGTATCTGTTTGCCGGTTTGAAAATGACTTATCCAAGGTAAAAAAGGTTATGACCATTGCGATTGAAAAAACGCCAAGTCAGGTGAATGTCAAGCCTGGCCCCAAACGAGTTGGTATCCCTAAGGAGATTGGCCCAGGCGAATGTCGGGTGGCTGCGACCCCCGCCACAGCTAAGAAACTCCAGTCTTTGGGCTTTACAGTCTTGGTAGAGCAGGGGGCCGGGGTGGCAGCTCAATTTTCTGACCAGGCCTATCGAGAGGCCGGTTGCGAAATCGTCGAGCAGACCCAAGCGCTGTGGGCACAGGCAGATGTGATCCTCAAGGTGCAGGCCCCTCAGCACCATCCTCAGCTAGGTCACCACGAGTCAGACCTGCTGCGCTCTGAGCAAACTTTGATCAGCTTTATCTGGCCTGCTCAAAATACGGAGTTGGTCAATCAGCTGGCCCAGCGTCAGGCCACCGTGCTAGCTATGGACAGCGTGCCTCGGATTACGCGGGCGCAAAAGCTTGACGCCCTCAGCTCGATGGCCAATATTGCCGGTTATCGCGCGGTGATCGAGGCTGCGAATCATTTTGGCCGTTTCTTTACCGGGCAAATTACGGCGGCGGGTAAGGTGCCCCCTTGTAAAGTGCTGGTGATTGGGGCGGGCGTCGCTGGATTAGCAGCTATCGGTGCGGCTAAGGGGCTGGGCGCGGTCGTGCGTGCTTTTGACACCCGGCCGGTGGTCAAAGAGCAGGTCGAAAGCATGGGGGCTCAGTTCCTCATGTTGGACTTCAAAGAAGATGGAACTGGCACTGGCGGCTATGCCAAGACGATGAGCCCAGAGTTTATCGAGGCAGAAATGGCCCTCTTTGCCCAGCAGGCAAAGGAAGTGGACATTATCATTACCACCGCCCTGATCCCTGGCAAGCGGGCCCCATTGCTGGTGACCCAGGCCATGGTGGAGAGTATGAAACCGGGCTCCGTGATTGTCGATATGGCAGCTGAGCAAGGGGGCAACTGTGAGGTGACCAAGCCGGGTGAAATCTACCAGTACAAGGGCGTCACCATCGTGGGGGTGACCGATTTCCCCAGTCGCATGGCCAGCCAGTCAAGCCAGCTCTACGGTACCAATTTATGCAATCTGCTCAGTGACATGGGGGGTGCCGAGCACTACGAGATCAATCTTGACGACGAAGTAGTCCGCGGAGCCCTGGTCACCCACGGCGGCGAGGTCACCTGGCCTGCTCCTAAACCGCCTGCACCGCCAGCAGCGCCTAAACCAGCTGTAAGTGAGGCGGCTAAGCCTGAGGCGGCTGAGCCTGAGACCCCGGCTAAATCCGGTGTAAAAATTCCCTGGAAACCGCTTGGCCTGATCCTGGCGACGCTGGCTCTATTAGGGCTTGGTCTTGGAGCCCCAGCCTCCTTCTTGTCACACTTTACGGTGTTTATCTTGGCCTGCTTTGTCGGTTGGCAGATTATTTGGAATGTGTCGCCGTCGCTACACACGCCTCTGATGAGCGTCACCAACGCCATTAGCGGCATCATCATCATCGGTGGCATGTTGCAAATCTCAGGCACGGGGACGTCGGCCACTGCGATTTTGGGCGCGATCGCAATCTTCATTGGCACCATCAATATTTCGGGGGGCTTCCTGGTCACCCAGCGCATGCTGAAAATGTTCCGAAAATAGACGCACAGAAATCACGCATAGAAACCCAGTACAGAAACTATGACTAACAACCTTGTCACAGTGGCGTATTTAGCCGCCATTGTCCTGTTTATCTTGAGTTTAGGCGGGCTTTCTAACCAAGAAAGCGCCAAGCGAGGCAACCTCTACGGCATTATCGGCATGGTGATCGCCTTGATTGCCACCGCCCTGGGCAGCCAGGTCAGCTCCTATGGCACCCTGATTGCAGCGGTTGTCCCAGCCGTGATTATTGGTTCGATTTTGGCCTCACGGGTGGTGATGACCTCCATGCCTGAGCTAGTGGCGATTTTGCATAGCTTTGTGGGGCTTGCCGCCGTGCTGGTGGGGGTCGGCAACTATCTGCAACCCGACCTCACCCTGATCGGGGTCGAGGAAACCATTCACGCGGTCGAGATTTATATCGGCGTCTTTATCGGGGCGGTGACGTTTACTGGCTCTGTTGTTGCCTTTGGTAAACTGCGGGCGATTATCAGCAGCAAACCGCTCATGCTGCCTGCCCGTCATCTGCTGAACTTATCGCTGTTGGCAGCGACCCTAGGGTTGGGCTACTGGTTTATGACCGCCGAGGGCACCAGCGGATTTATCCCCTTGCTAGCCATGGTTGCGATCGCATCGCTATTGGGTATTCATCTGGTTGCCGCCATTGGCGGGGCCGATATGCCAGTGGTGATCTCCATGCTCAACAGCTACTCCGGTTGGGCCGCCGCCGCGGCGGGCTTTATGCTCTCCAACGATCTGCTGATTGTCACTGGGGCCCTGGTGGGCAGCAGCGGGGCAATTTTGAGCTACATCATGTGCCGCGCCATGAACCGCTCCTTTATCAGCGTAATTTTAGGCGGCTTTGGCACTGGCTCAGGCACAAAAGGCGCAGCCGCTCAGGTCGAGGGAAGTGTCACCGAAACCAGTCTGGATGAAACGGTAGACCTCCTCACCCGCGCCCAAAGCGTGATCATCACCCCCGGCTACGGCATGGCGGTTGCTCAAGCCCAGCACGCTGTTTCAGAAATTACGAAGATACTGTGCGATCGCGGCGTCCAGGTCCGCTTTGGCATCCACCCCGTCGCTGGACGCCTACCCGGCCATATGAATGTGCTCCTGGCCGAGGCCAACGTTCCCTACGACATCGTGTTGGAGATGGACGAAATCAACGAAGATTTCACCCAAACCGACGTGGTGTTGGTGATTGGGGCCAATGACACCGTCAACCCCAGCGCCCTCGAAGATCCCAACAGTCCCATCGCCGGTATGCCCGTTTTAGAGGTCTGGAACGCCAAAAACGTCATCGTCATGAAGCGCAGCTTAGCTAGCGGCTACGCCGGTGTGGGCAATCCTCTCTTTTATAAAGAGAACACGCAAATGCTGTTTGGTGATGCCAAGACCAATTGCAATGCGATGTTGGGTAAGTTGCAGACAGTAACGTCGCCGGAGCTGGCGCTGGCACAGTAGACAGTGGGTGGAGGGTAGAGAGTAGAGGGTGGTGAGTTGTGGGTGGTGAATGGTGAGTGGTGAGTAGAGGGTAATGGGGGATTGTGTTCTAAGCTCATGCCGACTGGCTTTAATTCAAAACTCAAAACTCTCCATTCCTCTGCCTCCCCTGCTCCCCGTTCCTCTACTTTGACTGGCCGACCGAACCTGCGATCGCGCTAGTGGTGTTTGCGATGTTCTTACTGGCGTTGCTATTTAGCCCCAGCCAGGGGATTTTGACCCATCGGAATCGTCACAGTTAGTACTGCGTCAAGCTTAAAATTTCGGTTAGGAAAGACACGGAGAGGGGAGGATACAGAGACGCGGAGATTACTCATTTGATGAAGTCGTCGCGTCTCCCCATCGCCGTGTCGCCGCGTCGGTCTTACTCTTGCGGTGCTAATCGGCCATATCCGCCTAGCCCCAACAGCCAAATAATCACCATAAGCCAGTGCAATATCACCGGAGGCCAGAGTGAACCACTCTGAAGGTAGCTGAGCGTACACACCACACCTAATAACCCCGCCAAAGTCAGAAAGATAGGGTTGTAGAAAGTCTCGCGACGATCAGTCATGAGCAGCAGCGCATTGAGAGGATGGAACACGATGAAAATTATCAGGCTGGCAATAGCCCAGAGCCATAGACGCTCAGGACTTACAGTATCAGGCCGAGGGATTAACAGTACTCGAAACAGGACCTCTTCAAAAATGCCAGGATAGGGCAAGGCAACCAGCACAGTCGGGATGACAATTTTCCAGTCCTTGATAAGTGCAACCCGAAAAAAGCCAGTCCAGAAACCGAAGGGTAGCCCTACCAGAGCAAAGGCCGTTAGCAACAGCCCAGCCACGAACCAGTCAGAGGTATTAGGAAGGGTGGAAAGGGCAGGCCAGAGGCGGGTTTGGAGGAGAGGGATCATGGGGTGGGGATGGAGCGTGGGGAAAAAGGGAAAGGGGGAAAAGGTTAAACAGAGTGATGGGGGAGATAGGGCAGATGGGGGAGGACGCGGGGCGCGGGGACGTGGAGAAGGAGGGGCTAGCGTTATGCGTTTCGGCTGAGCTCAACGTCGAAGCCCTGACCAGGTCAACATTGACAAAGGAATACCAGAATTCACCCATTACCCATTACCCTCCAAAATCCAAAATCCAAAATCCTCAAAGTGCTTCTAAAATCCTAAACCGCACATGATTCAACGCTAAATCGCCAATCTTGACCTCTAGCGAATCATCTGCCATCTGCATCCGTTCAAAGGGCACTTCTTTGGCCATTTCGATGTGGTACCAGGGGAGCCCCATGAAAAATCGGGTAGGGTAAGGCCCGCCCTCTTGGATGTCATCGACGTTAGACTCCATCGGTAGCCAGCCGATACCGGGGACGTAAAACTCAATCCAAACGTGGTTAAACTCAGGCTCTAGCAAGATACCTATCTGGTCAGCTTTTGGGGGGCACTTGTAGCGACCAACGGTGCGACAAGCGATGCCGTTAAGGCGACACAGGGCCAGCAAGAGCCCTACATATTCTCCGCAGGAGCCGATGCCGCGATCGATCACGATGTCAGGGGTGTCAATGGCGGGGCGAATGCCGTAGGACAGTCGATCATAAACATAGTTGCGAATGCTCAGCACTTTGCGCAGCAGGTTGGTTTCACTCCCCACGGCACGGCGGGCGGCATTGCGAACCACGGGGGTGTCCATGGCTAGCTCATCATCGTCCACCAGGTAGCGCTGCTGAAACGCGTCGGAGAGCGCGGTGGCATTTTCGACGTGGCGAGGAGTGAGCTGATACTTGATCCCCCTGACCTCGAGCTGGGCGCGCCAGCCAAACAGATGACGCTCATGGGGTTCTAATCGATCAAACTTAAAGACAGCCACATCCTGGCCGTTGACCTGCTCAATCGTGAAGGGTAGCCCCACTGGCTCAACGGACACCACTCGCTGTCGATGGGTGTTGGCCGGTAGGGCCATGCGCCACTCTAGATGATCAATATGGACGGCATCTAGGGGTTCCAACTCTTCAGCGTAGACCATCTCTACGCGGTAGCCATTGGAGACGGCGTAGTTGTCCTGGCACTGAAAGGTGAGGGGATGGAGGAAGGTGCGATCGCGAAATGTCAGCTGATAGGGAAACTCCGGGGTATTCGGATTATCCCGCACGTAGGGTTCCTCAACGGCATAGCAAAGCCATACCATGCCCCCCTCTGGCGTCGTCTCAGCAGGGACGGCGATCCCGGTGGGTGAGGCAAAGGGTGTCAATACATTGACCAACTGTTCGCCCGTGGCCCGGTCTAAGCAGTAAACCGTTTGCTCTAGCTGGTCACACAGCCACAGGTATTCAGCCGAGACGGCGATATTCTCAACGCCGATACCCGGTAAAGCAAACTGGGTGATGTGCTGATAAGAAACCGCATCGTAGATAAAAATATAGCCCGCGCTTTTAGAGGCTATATAGAGAGTTTGTTGCCATACCGCAACACCATCAATCGTGTAAGGCAACGTGATTACAGGCTCCAGCATGAGCGTTGCGAGCGGCCCAACCAGGACCTCATTCTCCCTGGCAAGCCAGAGCTGATCACCCCAAAGGGCCACCCCGGTCGCTGGCTTAAAGTCATCGACCTGGCGCGAATTGAGAATACGACTGTCTCCAGAAATGGGATCAATCTGGAGTAAGTAGCCTTGAATCGTATCGAGCGATAGCAACTTTCGGGTCTGACCTGGCACGTCGTAAATCGCTAACCCCGAGAGCGAATAGGCCCCCACCGGATACAGGGGCATACCCGGTAGACATCCGTTTGCCTCTGGGGGCGAGGCTGTGGCAACCGAGTCAGTTTTTAAGGGAGCAGATGCAGACAGGCCAGTGTCGGGCATAGAGCAGTGGTTATGGGGGGACTTAAACTTACGTTACAATGCCTAGGATAGTGGCAAGTGTATAACACAACCAGTTTTAATCAATGCTGACGGAGCTTCTGCCCTTTTCGATTCATTTTGATACCACCCTGATTGCGGGCGTTGCCCTGTGGGCGTTGGCTTTGTATTTAGGGTTTTCCCCCGTGGGCGATTGGTTTGCCGAGCAGCTCTGCCGCTGGTTTAACTTTGCAGAACGCTCTCTGTATACCTCAGCCGAGGAGTTTGAGCGCACCCGCGTGGCCCGCGAGTCACAAAATGCTTTCTACGCTTCAATTTTTAGCATTATTCCTTTCTTTGTGGTCGGTACGCTGTTTAATTACACGGTTGCCTGGGGCCTGGGTCGCAGCTGGACGATTAGCATGGGTATCATCGCGTGTATCGGCTGCGGTGTGTATGAGTTGGGACGGCGGGATAGTCAGGCGGATTAGTGGGAGATGGGTCAGCAGCGAAAGCGTCTAGTTAAGCGGCGGGCTCAATCTGTTCATTTTCAGGTATTTCCCATTCGATTGACG
>JBCCRZ010000044.1:0-17475 GCA_039200855.1 Cyanobacteria bacterium P01_D01_bin.44
AAAGAGGAGCGGGTTGTCTCCGTATCTGCGTTTGTTTGCTCCCAAGGTGTTTTTGAAAACTTTGCAGTGGCCTATGGCTTTGATGGAAGAAACTTTATCAATTTCAGCGCCATCGATTTCAACGGAGTCTGTGATTTCAACCGCGTCAATATGGTCAACGGTGCGTTTTCGCCGTGCCAAAGACAAAAAAGGCTGGGCGCTGCTAGGGATTCCTGCTCCGCTATATCCGACCGTTGCATTTCGGTTGTTTGAGCTGAGGGGGCGGTTGATTAGTCGCCACGAAGAGGGGGGATTTGTGAGTGTCCTGTTTGAGGGGCCGCCTGCACTAGCGGCTCGGTTGGCCCAGGCATTCCCCGCTCCCCCAGGCTGTGATGCTTTGAAAGTAGCTGCCTCTGGCGATCGCATTTTATCTGGCAAAGCGGCCAAGTCTCCGCGAGCAATTGCGCAGGCCCTTGATCCGCAGGTAATTGAGTCGGTTGCAGCTTAGGTGGGTAGAGGGTGGTGGGTAGAGCGCACGATAAATCCAAAACCTCAAACCTCAAACCTGGCTACTGCAAATATTTGCGGGCTTTGCGTTTGAGTCTAGCGTGATGGATCCGTTTCGTGAGGGTCAGGCCCAAGTAGTAGCTAATTATGCTGAGCACTAAACCTACCAAAGCACTCCCTGTAAATAGGGTTATTGTGATGTCGGCTCCCAACGCCATCATATTTTTTAGGGACTGTTCATCTTTAAACAGGCTGGTTTCGATGGGTTGCCTCAGGAGCCACTGACCCACCTTAAAGTTAAACGCATAGATGGGAACGTAGGTGAATGGGTTGCTAATCCAGGTGCCAGCGGCGGCGACTATTTTGTTGCCGCGAATCACCGCCGCGATCGCAACCCCCATAATTGTCTGTAGCCCAAACAGCGGAAAGCTACCGGCAAACACACCTGCGGCCAGACCACGGGCGATTTCTCTCGGGTGGCTACGCAGCCGCAAGAAGCGAATGTAGAGATAGCGCAATCGTCGCCGCCAAGGGGCCTGGCTTTTCTTTAAGACAATCGGCCGCCGTGGGTCGGGAGACGGATTAGACATGAATGATGATAGGGGTGGGCTATGTAACTGGGATTGTGTAGTAAAAATTATGGGGTGTGTAGATATACCCGACCCTATTGTAATCAGTCACATAAAGTCAGTCATGGGTTCACTCGTAATATTCCCAGTTCGGGCTGGATGGCGAAAATGAGAATGCAAGCAAGATAATGCAGCCAAAAACGGCGCAAATCACTCAAGGCGAAACCATTGTTGCGATCGCAACCGCTGTCGTGCCCCAGCAGGGCAGCGTCGGTATCGTGCGTCTGTCTGGCACTACGGCCATGGAGATTGCCCGGCAGCTATTCGAAGCCCCCGGACGGCAACCCTGGGAGAGCCATCGGGTGCTCTATGGCTATGTCAAAGCGCCCAAAACCCAGAAAGTAATTGATGAAGCCTTGCTGCTACTGATGGCCTCACCCCGGTCCTATACCCGCGAAGATGTGGTGGAGTTTCACTGCCACGGGGGCATTATGGCGGTACAGCAGGTGCTTCAGCTTTGTGTGGCCCAGGGGGCGCGGCTGGCCCAGCCGGGGGAGTTTACCCTCAGGGCTTTTCTTAACGGGCGACTCGATCTGACCCAGGCTGAGGGCATCTCTGATTTGGTGGGGGCGCAATCCCCCCAGGCGGCCCAGGCGGCGCTGGCGGGGCTCCAGGGTAAACTGGCTGGGCCCATCCGTCAGCTGCGGGCGATGTGCCTAGATGTGCTGGCGGAGGTTGAAGCCCGCATTGACTTTGCCGACGATTTGCCGCCCTTAGATGAAACCTGGGTGCGATCTCAGCTTGACACTGTGCTTACCCAGGTGACTCAGATTTTAGACACCGCCCATCAGGGAGAGCTGCTGCGCACCGGGCTCAAAGTCGCTATTGTGGGTCGCCCCAACGTCGGTAAATCGAGTCTGCTCAATGCCTGGAGCCGCAGCGACCGGGCCATTGTCACCCCCCTGCCCGGCACCACCCGCGATGTGGTGGAGTCGCAGCTGGTAGTGGGCGGTATTCCGATTCAGGTGTTAGATACGGCGGGCATTCGAGAGGCCACGGATCAAGTTGAGCAGATGGGGATTTTGCGATCGCAGCAAGCCGCCCAGGCTGCCGATCTAATTTTGCTAACCGTGGACGCCACGGCCGGATGGACCGATGCAGAACAGCAGCTCTATGAACTCGTGAGGGCTAAACCCCATATTGTCGTTGTCAACAAAATCGACCTGATGAATGCCCCCGAGAAAGTGTTGCCTACCCTATCGCCTGTCCCCCCGGTTGTCTACACCGCTGCTGCCCAAGCTAAGGGGATTGAGTCACTAGAGCAAACCATTCTAGACACTGTAAAAGCGGGCCAGGTGAGTGCCGCCAATACGACCCTGGCCATTAACCAACGCCAGGCAGCAGCTCTAACCCAGGCCAAATCAGCTCTGGAGCAAGTTAGCACCACGATTCAAAACGATCTGCCCCTGGATTTTTGGACGATTGACCTTCGGGATACTATTCGTGCCTTGGGCACCGTCACGGGCGAAGATATGACCGAATCTATGCTCGATCAAATTTTCAGCCGATTTTGCATCGGCAAGTAGGAGTGAGCCAGCTCAGTGAGCCAGCTCAGTAGGTTGGGTTGAAGCATGTAGGCTTTGCCTTCTCGCAGAGTAACCCAACACTTCGGAGATATTGGGTGAGAGTGCTTCAACTAAGCATCTTCAGGCAGCTTTGCTGTCTGTGAGTAATTTATCAATCATAGCCGTCTGTGGTTCAGGCAAAGGCTTTCCTTCCGCTTGGAGCCATTCAATCATTGACTCGATGGCCTCCTTCCCCTGTTTGGCGGCTTCCTCATAGGTTTCCCAATGGGTGAAGGGTGCATGAAGTTGCTGCTAAAATCGGGCGCATACACCCCATAGCAATCGTTTTCAGAAGACCACTGAATCACCATAAGATACTGCGGTTTCATCTATCTAACCTTTACCACGCCACAAATGTACTGCATCTGGAGTAATCACAGAAAGAACCTGCTGCCATTCATCCATTAGATACTCATCGTCTACTGACTCATGTTGCTCATCTTTGAGAACAGCTAGTACATGTACCCCAGCAGGGTAAGCAACATGGCGAATCTCAGGCGCATACCCTAACTGCTCAATAGCAGCCAGTGCTGCATCGGTCGAGCCAGCGGTAGTCAGGTCAACTGCCAGAATAACCTGTCCTGCCATGACACCAGGTTTGACACATTCCAATACAGCCATCATTCCTTCTCCTTATAATTGCAACGGTACACCTGGGAACGCTTTTCGACTTTGCGAGGTTTTGTGACGGCTTCCAACTCGACCCCATATCGGTTTGCTCGTTTTTGACATTCCTTCTGGGCTTCACTAGGGCTACCAGCGATGATAGGTTCATCCCATCGGGAAGGCTCCTGTTCCGGATCTCGAATCATGTCGCTATAGTCTAGACAAAGACCTATCCTACAAGCAATATGGCTAAGCCGTTAAAGGTCACCATCGATTTAACTGAGGCGGGTGGAAGCTGGCGAACGTTTCTTTCTTGCCTTTAAACGCAAGTGTCAGCAACTTGTCGCTTTCCCAAACAGCGGAAAAAGCTATGCAGCCATTCGCCCCGGACTCAGAGGGCTATCTTTGGAGGGCTACATTATCTTTTACAGGCTTCTCGATGATGGGATCGAAATCCTGAGAGTTGTCAGCGGTCGCCATGATTTTCCGGCTCTTTTTGAGAGCCAGTAGGGTTAGGCACTGCTCAGGCATCAACCGTCGTCCGATCGCTATCGCCCAGCTTCAAAAATCTCATCAATTGTCAAATCCATCTGAGGAAAGGTCGCCGACCTTAACCGATCGCCTGATCTAAAAAGTTGTACCTGATATTCCTCTTCTATTAGACGATAAACCGAAATGGTCGGGACTTTAGGTGAGCCAATGTATCGGGCTGCCCCGAGTCCCAGATAATGTTCCACGATCCAATATTCCGGGATGTCTAATGCCTCATATTCGGCAAGCTTGTTTAAATAATCATCTTGCCAATTGCTGCTGACAACCTCGACAGCTAATAGCACAGGGGTTTCAAAAATTGCTGAGCGGTCCATGATCTGGGCAGCATCAGCTTGGGTGACCACCACCACATCTGGTAAACGTGAGCTGTCTTGATCGGTGCGCTGTCCCACCTCCCGATAGCTTTCCCAAGGTTGGCCTATCTGCCCAATTTCATCGTCAAATCGACGCTCTAAGAACTTTGCAATCCGGATATGGGCCAGGGTGGGGGGTGTCATTTCAACCAGGGTGCCGCTGATGAGTTCATACTTTTGGGGCCCCTCCCCTGAACGGAGATAGTCCTCAAAAGTTAGTTTTGTCAGCACTTGGATCATGGGATCAATGCCTGCAAATTGAGCATCCCTTTGACTATAGCGATTTTCAATCGCCTGAAACCACCTCACCTGATCACCGAGATAGCCTCATTTCAATCAAAAGTTGCTCTAAACAGACGCTCTTTGTAGCGTAATCATCGTAATCTCGGGCGGGCAAAACAAACGACCCGGAGGATAAGTCCCCAACCCTCGGTTCACATAGAGCAAGTTATCACCCACGCTGTGTAACCCCATCGCCCACTCCCAGTGTTTGACGACTCGGAAGCACTTGTCACTCAGGTAGGGAATATCTTTACGCCACTCCGCCGGGATATGTTTGCGAAAGTTGTCCCATAGTTGGGGCGCAGTCCCCAGGCCAGGGAAGACCACTTGCCCCCCGTGGGTATGGCCTGAGAGTTGTAGATCTATCCGCCATTGCATCAGGGGTTCGGCACTATCTGGGTTATGGGAAAGTACCAATCTGGGCAGAGCCGGGTCCAGCTGATCTAAGACCGGGGCAGGGTGAAATTCCTTTGACCAAAAGTCAGCCAGGCCCACTAGCGGAAAGCTTTCACCCAAGGGGTAGGCGATTTGATTCCAAAGGACTGAGATACCTGCCCTTTCTAACGCCTGGGTAATGGTTGATTGTGCCCCTCTAACAATGCGGTCATGGTTACCCAAAATGGCATAGGTGCCATACCGGCTTGGCATTTTTTTGAGCTGTTGGGCCAGGTCAAGGATCGGGGCAGGGTCTTTGGTCACAAAATCTCCCGTCAGGGCAATTAAATCGGGTTTGAGCGATTGGATGGTTGCGATCGCATCCGCCAGCATGTCATTGGACAGCAGCAGCCCGTCGTAGTGGAGATCCGAGAGTTGGGCAACGGTCGTGCCTGACAGAGGCCCCGGCAAGTCGCGGATGGGAATGGTGAGTTTCTCAACGGTGAGGGGGCCAGTAATCGGCTGCATAGGATGGCATCACGGAAATGGGCGGTCAGCCCTATTCTGGCTTTAGAGATGTGCGAGCGACCACTAAAATTTCCTGAAAGTCGGCTAATGGGGGCGTTGGTAAGTCAGGGACTTTTGCCAGATCGTCCCAGCGGCGCAGAGTCACAGCCTCTTTTGCATAGGGCTGTTGGATAAATGCCTCAGCCGCCGCTGCTGTAAAAATGCCGCCCTGGAGTTCTAGACTTTGTTTTGACGCAGGCGATAGCGATTGCCAGTAGGTGTTATCCACTGCACACAAATAGCGCTTAGCCTCAACATGCAGACGAATGGGCTCCGTGACGGTTTGACCAAACAAGGATGCTAAGCAGCCCAGGGCGCGATACTCATGGCGGTCATCAATGCCGCGATCGGCGGCGTCTTCGCCCAGGTTATGCACCAAATGGCCAAAATCATGGAGTAAAGCCGCTGTCATCAGGGTGGGTTGAGCCCCGGATTGCAGGGCCAGGGTGGCGCATTGCAACCCATGCTGCAGTTGGCTGACCGCTTCTTTGCCATACTGAGCCTCCCCTCGGGTCGAGAGCATCTGCATGATATCTTCAATCCCGAATTGTTTTGCCATAGGAGCGTGCTCTGTCTCATCAAACTCTACTGGCAAACTATCACTGGGATTTCGATTGGGCAGGTAGTCTAGGCGACACCCGTGAGACTATTCCAGGGCTGATTACATCTGGTATTCCGAGGCCACCAGCATCGAGCCAATGCCCAAATCGGTAAAAATTTCGAGCAGGAGGGCGTGGGGAATGCGCCCGTCAATAATATGGGCGGCATGCACGCCCTGGGCCAGAGAGCGAACACAGCAGGTCACTTTAGGAATCATGCCGCCAGCTACAATGCCGTCATCAATGAGCTGGCGGGCCGTTTGAATATCGAGCTTAGGCAGCAAAGTCGAAGGGTCATGGTAATCGCGCAAAATACCGGCGGTGTCGGTGAGTAAAATTAGCTTTTCAGCCCCGATGGCGGCGGCGAGTTCCCCAGCGACAGTATCGGCATTGATATTGTAGGCCTGCCCTGTTTCATCCGCAGCCACGCTAGAAATCACGGGTATATAACCGGCATCGACCAGGGTGCTGACAATCTCAGATTTGATCTGGCTAATATCCCCGACAAAACCGATCCCTTCGGCTCCTTGAGGGCGGGCAGTAATCAGGTTGCCGTCTTTGCCGCACAGCCCCACGGCTGATCCACCGGCTTGATTAATCAGAGCCACTAATTCTTTGTTAACGCGCCCCACTAGGACCATCTCCACGACATCCATCGTGGGGGCATCGGTTACCCGTAGACCGTTCTTAAACTGCGGCTCAATCCCCAATTTGCCCAGCCAGGTATTGATTTCGGGGCCACCGCCATGCACTACCACTGGGCGAATCCCCACACAGGCCATAAACACAATGTCGCGAATTACCTTGGCTTTGAGCGACCCATCTTTCATGGCTGCGCCGCCGTACTTCACTACCACCGTCCGTCCTCGAAACTGCTGAAGGTAGGGCAGTGCCTCGCTGAGCACTCGCACCCGGGTAGCTTCAGCTTCTTGGATGTATTCGCTTTCGTTCAGCAAAGAGTCGGGAGTTGTGGTCATCAGGCGTATCCTTAGGAGGTGAGATGGTGAGGAGGTGAGATGGGTGAAATTAGCTGAAGGTTAAAGGCTTCGTCGTGAGCTCAGCCGAACGGTTAAAGGCTCTCAAAGAACGAAGTGTATCCACCAGCGCAGCGTATTCACCATCTCACCAGTGCAGCGTACTCACCCAACTCGCAGTCTAGTGTAATGGGTCAATCTGCTCCAAACACGGGTTTTTGGGGAGGTTTAACAATTTGTTTGAGGGCTGTGATGATGCGGGTTGCGATCGCATCCGGTCCCTCACCCGCCTCATAGGCAATCCGAATGTCCGCCTGGGCGTAGCGCCCATGGCGCTGGGCCAGCAAATCTTCCAACTTGGTCTGTAAATCTGCGGTTTGTTCTGTGGTTTGTTCTGCAGTTTGCAATAGGGGGCGACTGGCATCCCCCGTGAGCCTGGTCACTAGCTGCACCACCGGCACATCTAGCCACACCACCGCACCATATTGCAAATAACTCCAGTTGATTGGTTTGATCACCATCCCCCCGCCGGTTGCCACCACCAGTCTTGGATAGGTACTCACCTGATTGAGCACCTGGGTTTCCAAATCGCGAAAGACCGTCTCCCCCTGCTCTGCAAAAATTTGACTGATCGGGTGCCCCGCAGTTTGCTCGATCACCGTATCCGTGTCCAAAAAGCGATAGCCCAACTGCTCCGCCAGTCGCTTACCCACCGTTGATTTGCCTGCCCCCATCATGCCGACGAGGTAGACATTGGTGCCTTTTAGAAAGTTGGGGGTCATAGGTGAAGGGCGAAAGGGGAAGGGGAAAAGGTAATCAAATCAATTCTTCGATCGATCCAACAGCGCTAACCAAAGCCGCCGAGTCCCGCCTGTGCCGCTGTAAAAAAGCAGGTCGATTAAAAGCTGTAAAGCCAATCTCGAAAGCTCATCCGGGCTGGCATCTGGATCACCCTCCATACGTTCTTGGTAGGTATTGTTGAAATTATCCAGATAATCTCCCAAGAGTGCTGCTCGATAGGGGGGTTCATTTTTTGCCGTGAGCTGTTCTAGCAGTGCGACCGCTTTGCGAATCTGGGCATGGTGATCTGCCGACAGCTTACAGGTAATCAGTACTAAAGCCCGGGCTTCGTCAATATCCAGCTTTTTGCGACCCTGCCCCTTACGCAGAGGGCTAGACTGCCTGAGTCGCCAAAGCCCTACCCGATCGGCCAGAAGTTTATTGAGCTCAAGCGCTTTTGCCGTCGCCAGGATGGCATCAGAGCCAAGGCCGACTAAGGCTTCTAACGACAGCAAAACCAGATCTAACTGGGCTTTAATACTGTCCAGCTGCGCTAGGGATGGATTTTCTT
Organism: Cyanobacteria bacterium P01_D01_bin.44; assembly: GCA_039200855.1. Taxonomy (GTDB): domain Bacteria; phylum Cyanobacteriota; class Cyanobacteriia; order Phormidesmidales; family Phormidesmidaceae; genus SIO4C1. The sequence continues at coordinate 8,340 of JBCCRZ010000044.1, forward strand.
CAGTCAGTGGCGAATCCACAGGCGGTCAGTGGCAAATCCACAGAGGGCAAAAGAATTTTAGGCCAAAAAAATGCGATTGCTGATTTGGGGGATGAGCCGGTCTATAGTCGTTATTATTTAACGGTCTCTCACAGCTAAAGTCATCCCGAGGATCAGCAATGCCAAAAAAACTCAGGCAATTGTGGCATAGGGTTTGCCGTGGGTTCTTAGAGGGTCATGTGGGTGTACTGGTGCTGTTTAACATTGTCTTCAGCAGTCACCACATGATCAGCATTGAGCAACCGTTTTTTCTCAGTTGAGTAGTTGAGTTTTTGGGTCTCAGTACCCAAAGGCACCAGCGTTTGAGCGCTGGGGCGAGATTTGTAAGTACGAGCGGCGGCTAATGAACGCTCTACAAAGTTTTGGCTTAGGTGGGCACCAGCCGCCTGTGCTGCGGTTGGTAGTTGGGGATTCCCCTCTGCTGTGATCAGCTCTCCCAGGGTCATCGCATGCAAGCTTTGATAAGACGTGGGTACCCCTTTTAGTAACGCCTCTAGATAGGCAGAGGGCACAGGTTCAAGAATAGTGAACTGCTGGACCTCACCTGCATCTTTTTTAAAGCAGGTCGCTAGCCCCACTACGACATAATCATCATCAGCCAGATCTGGAGCTTCAGCGAAGAGTGTTACAGCGGTCATAGGCAAATGGTTGATTGCAACTACGCCTGCAATTTTAGCCTGGGTCGCTGGTGGGACGTGTCAAACCACTACAAACTGTCACATAGGCAGTTTCACGAAATCGGGCTTCCTTTAAGGCAGCAGGTTGACTCACACATACGGTCAATATTGCGACTAGACTGCCAAAATCTTACATTTTCTTAATATTCTCAAAAAACCAGGTGTATTGATGCTTACTGTCCGCATATTTGCGGAATCTTCCGTGTAGGTTCGGATTTTTTTGCCATAAACTAGGTTTTTTCTCGGTTGGGGCTGCTCGTCAGCCGTGCGAGGATTCCATTAACGCCTGGGCAATGCCAACCCATGAACTGACACAGCCTAGGGGCGAGACTGCCTTTTACGCATTGCAATTAAAGCATTCGTATAAAGTTCTGCAATTTAAAGCATCCGGTTGATTTAGGGGCTATCTGCCATGCCATCTTTGGAAATCGTTAATGATTCTGCTGACCCAAATGCTGCCTTGGTCTTAAAGTCGGTTTCAGCGTCGAGGCAGTGGGGCAAGCAAACTAACCAGTCAGCGCTCTCAAAGCTTTCAGAAGCTGACAAGCTGCGTTTACTACGCCGCCGTGTTCATCGCGATGCCCGTCGAGGCAACTACCAAAGTGCCATTCGTATCCTGTCTTACCTGATCTATCGCGACCCTGACCGGGCTGACTACTACAACAATCGTGGTCTGATGTATCAATACTCTCAGCAGTGGTCCAAAGCCCTGGCAGATTTTAACCAGGCCCTATCACAGCGACCCACAGATCGCATCTACAACAACCGAGCCAATTGCTACGCTGCCCAACGAGACTGGCTTAGGGCTATCGATGATTACGATCGCGCGATCGATCTCAATCCCTTTAACATGCGTGCCCGGATCAATCAGGCCATTACTTTTCGGGACATGGGGCAGTATGAAGATGCCCTCGAATGCCTGGACATTGCGATGTTTTTTGGCCCCCCCAGCGCCAAGCTATTTGCCGAACGAGGTCGTACTTACCATCTCCATGGCCATTGGAACTGCGCCATGGGTGACTATCAACGCAGCTTAGATGCCCTAGATACCGACACCCAACGACCGCATGACAACCCCAAGGTGCTCAAAAAACGAATCTACCAATGGATGCAGTCGCTATTGGCGGTTGATGAGTGACGCCCTCGCTGATGTCAATGGACAATGTCAATCAATAGAAATTGTTTGAGGCCCTTTAGGGGGGGCAGTTTTCGGCATAGAGGTATCGCCGTCTGCCTGTTTGTCAAGCCAGCTTTTGACCGGGTCATCCGATAAATTTAGACGCAATAAACCCGACGCAAACCCGCCTAAAAAGGCAACTGGTTGGCTCAACATCTCTTTGACAATAGGTGTCAGTTCATCCAAAAACATTCAGCAATCCCCACTTATGTGCCCTAGGTCGAGTGTGCCTAGGGTTGAGCATCAAAATCGATATCCATCGAGTAGATAACACCCTAGCCATCCTAACGCGGTTGCCCCCTTCGCGGCAGCGGTTGCTAACCTTTCTGGTGCTAACCTTTAAGGCCCCGTTTGCCGTTAGGATACACCGTTGACCAATTTGTGCGGGCAACCGCCAACTGATCATCTGTGATGATGGCACCTGTTAAAACCGCTCCACAGAGGTTTGCTCCCCTCAAATTAGCCTCTTTTAGACAGGTGCGGCTCAAGTCTGCCCCCCGCAAATCACTCCCCTCTAGATTAGCGGACCCTAAGTATGCGCCACTAAAATTAACGCTGCGCAGCAAGGCTTGGGTCAAATCGGCCTTGCCAAAATTTGTGTTGGAGAGATCTGCATTTTGTAAATTGGTCCCCTTCAGCTTGGAGCTCGCAAAGCTAGCCCCGGTCAGGATGATGCGCTGCAGGTCCAGGGCATTGAGCACCTGTAATGAAAAATCTCGATGCCCTCGGCTATAGGCATTGCGCAGGGCATCGGCAGTGACCTGACGACTTTTGGGGTTGGGCTGATTGCTGCGACCTAAATTTTCTTCTGAAGAGGATAAATTGAAGGAGCGGCGATAGCGATAGGGCGATGGGGGTGACTTGGCACTGGCGCGATTTTTCCGCGCCCGAATGGCTGCTGCCATGCGCGAGGAGGGAGACGCCCCGCTAGAGGCTGATGACTCCTCAAAATCAGCATAGCCAATCGCCCCAGAATCTTGGCTGTTAGCCCCTTGGCCGTTAGGCCCCGTGAGCGGTGCAGATTGAGGACCGCTCGGAAACGCCATGTTTTGGGCAAGGCTGTCGAGATAAGGCTCTAAATCGAGATCTCGAAGAATCGCCTCAGCCGATTGATATCGTAACCGCACTGAGATCTCCAACATCTTGAGCAGCACCTTAGAAAAGTGCTCACTCACCTTGACCTGCGGCTGCCAAAGCATTTCGCCCGTTTGAGGGTCGTAGGACAAATCTTTGGGTGATTTAGCCGTTAATAAATAGATGCAAGTCACCCCGATGGCATAAATGTCACTGGCATAGACCGGTCGCATGGCCATCTGCTCCGGAGGAGCATACCCTGGCGTCCCGATTGCATAGGCCGTCAAGACAGTCTGATCAGACTGGCTGGCCTTGACGGAGTTGACCTTGTCTTTCACTGCGCCAAAATCAATCAGCACCAGGCGCTTGTCTTGCTCACGGCGGATTAGATTGGCTGGTTTGATATCGCGGTGAATCACCTGGTGACTGTGGATATACTGCATCACCGGCAAGATTTCGCTCAAAAACTGTTTGACCCCAGCTTCGCTAAATGGCCCCCCCCGGCGGACCTCTTGCTGTAGCGTCGCACCGCTGATATATTCTTGAACGAGAAAAAATTCTTGTTGGACTTCAAAGTAATCAAGTAGCCTGGGTAACTGGGGATGGTTGCCGATTTTTCCCAGAATCTTAGCCTCACGCTGAAACAGATCTCGGGCCATTTCGATGACATTAGAGGCCTCTGCGGTGGGCCTCAACTGTTTGATGACACAGGGAGGACGACCGGGCAAAGACTCATCCCGAGCTAAAAAGGTTGCCCCAAACCCCCCTCGACCCAGTGCCCCAATCACCCGATAACGGCTTCTTAGCAGCAACTCCGAACCACACGCCTGACAATGTTTCGCGGTCGGCGGGTTCTTAGGGTGAGAACATTCTGGGTTTGTACAGTAGGTCATGCAGCTTTGGCTACCTCTTTTACTTGCCCAAAACTGAGAACAGCATCAAACAAAATCAAATAAATCCGGAAAGTCCGTCACTTGGGATGAAGTGCGGAGTCTCTAATCAACGGGCGCAATTTTACGTAATTTAACTTGCTTAATTAATGTGCCCAATTTAAATGTGTGCTTACTGATAGATGCAGTAACAGGCAGATGCTCTGACAATAGCCTAATTCAATTATTCCCTGATTTTGGCATCAGACAAAAGGCTTTTGCAAAAACCCACTACTGAGACAAAAGGCATACCTCGCTACATAGAATAACAGCGTTGTCCTTAAGGAATCTGGGAAGGCTAGCGTCCCTTGCCAAAATCTTTAAACTTTAGAAGGCCAGGGGCGAAGCGCGTTTGTGCCAACCCTGTGGGCAGGGCTATAAGTGCTAGTTTAAGGGTGGCCAGGGTTTTAACCGCCAGACAGCAGGATTTGTCAGGTTGGGATGGGGTGATGAATTTGGGGGTGTGGGCGGTAGAATGAGAAGGTTTGATTTGACTTGGCTCGCCCCGGTTTTCGATAATTGACGTTGTATGCATATCTCTATCAATTGGTTAAAGGACCTGGTTGAGGTCTCCTTGTCGCCCGAGGCTTTGGCAGACGCCCTAACCATGGCAGGCTTTGAGGTCGAAGATATTGAAGATCGTCGGCAGTGGGCAGATGGCGTGGTAGTGGGTAAAGTCCTCACCCGTGAGCGCCACCCCGATGCTGACAAACTGAGTGTTTGCACCGTCGATATTGGCGCGGCTGAGCCCAGCAGTATTGTCTGTGGGGCTGCCAATGTGAGGGCAGATGCCTATGTGCCGGTGGCGACCGTGGGGACCCATCTGCCTAAGGTAGATCTCAAGATCAAGCCTCGTAAGGTCAGGGGCGTCTCTTCAGAAGGCATGATTTGTTCGCTGGCTGAGTTGGGTCTGGCAAAAGACTCGGAGGGCATTCATCTCTTTGACCCAGCTGAATTCTCTGGGGTTAAAGTGGGGCAAGATGTTCGCCCTTTGCTGGGATTAGACGATGTGGTCCTCGATTTAACCTCCACGGCCAACCGGGCAGATGCTTTAAGCATGGTCGGCATTGCTCGAGAGGTGGCTGCTATTACCGGTGGTAAACTCCAGCTGCCCACAGTAGAGGAAGCCAGGACAGAAGAAGACTCAGAAATAGCGGTGTCATCTCCTGTCGCGATTCAGCTGAGCGATCCTAAGGCGTGCCCGATTTACATCGGTACGGTTTTAGAAAATGTACAAATTGGCTCTTCTCCGACCTGGTTACGCCAGCGCCTTGAGGCCGCCGGTACCCGCTCTATTAGTAATATTGTCGATATCACCAACTATGTTTTGCTGGAGTGGGGCCAGCCCCTCCATGCGTTTGATCTAGATCGCCTTAAAACCGCAGCTGGTGATGCCATTACGATTGGCGTGCGCTACGCTCAACCTGATGAAACCCTCAAAACCCTGGATGGGCAAACCCGTCAGCTGGCTTCCCAAACATTGCTGATCACGGCGAACGATTGCCCTGTTGCCCTGGCAGGCGTTATGGGCGGAGCAGAGACCGAAGTGCATGACAGCACCCAAACCGTTTTTTTGGAAGCTGCCTATTTTGACTCAGCCGCCATTCGCCGGTCGGCCCGCAGCCAGGGACTCCGCACCGAAGCCTCTGCTCGATATGAGCGTGGGGTCAACCCGGCTGAGCTAGAGATGGCCTGTCAGCGGGCGATTCAGCTCATGCAAACCCTGACTGGGGCAACCGTGGTAGGCCAGTTGGTTGACCGCACTGAAACCGGGCGGATTACCCCGAGTCGCTCCATAGCCCTGAGGCTGGCACGAATTCACCAGGTTTTGGGCCCTATCCAGGCTGAGGCCGGGAAAACCGCCCACCTGGAAGTGGCCACTATCGAATCACTATTGGCAAAGCTCGGCTGTACTGCTGAGGGCACTGACCAACCGGGTGTTTGGCAGGTACAGGTGCCCCCGTACCGCTATCGTGACCTGGAGCGCGAGATCGATTTGATCGAAGAAATTGCTCGGCTCTATGGTTACAACCAATTTGCCAATACGCTGCCCCAGCAGACCTCACGGGGGGTGTTATCCCCCGAAGCCATTTTGTTTCGGCAGTTGCGGGCAGCGTTTCGCGGGGCGGGGCTCACCGAGACCATGCACTATTCCTTGACCAGCCCCGCAGAAAATCGGGTGGTCCTGGCTAACCCCCTGTTCACGGAGTATTCTGCTCTGCGCTCCGATCTGATGTCTGGTTTGATTGAGGCCTGCCAATTTAACCTGGAGCAAGGGAACGGGGCTCTGAATGCTTTTGAAATCGGTCATGTGTTTGCCGCAGAGGGGCCTGACCTCCATGAGATGGAACGAGTCGCAGGTGTCCTCGGCGGAGATGCACGGGTGGGCCAATGGGTAAACAGTGGGCGCGAGCAGCCGCTCAGCTGGTACGAGGCGAAGGGGGTGTTGGAGACCGTCTTTCAACGCTTGGGGCTGACGGTGGACTATCGAGCTGACGAGGCCCCTGACTTGCGGTTACATCCGGGACGGACAGCCTCACTCTGGGTGAGGGGGCGGCTTCGACTGGGGACGTTTGGTCAGTTGCATCCTCAGCTGCGCCAGTCGCGGGGGCTACCGGATGAAGTGTATGTCTTTGAGCTGGACTGGTCGGTGTTGACTACCTGTTTAGCTAATACAAAGCCGGGTACCGCTGTCAGGTTTGCGTCCTATTCAACTTATCCAGCGTCTGATCGAGATTTGGCTTTCTTTGCGCCCGTTGAGACGACGGTGGCCGATCTTGAGAAATTGATTACCCGTACAGGCGGTCAACTACTGGAGTCGGTGACGCTGTTTGATCAGTATCGGGGCGAAAATGTCCCTGAAGGTCAGCGTAGTTTGGCGTTTCGACTGGTGTATCGAGCTAGCGATCGCACCCTCACCGATCAAGATATTGATCCAGTGCATCAAAAAGTGCGCCAGACCCTTGAGAAAAAATATCAGGTGAGTTTGAGGAGTTAGGGGTGAAATAGTTTTGAGTTTTGAGTTTTGAGGTCAGCTATTCACTCAAAACTCAAAATTTAGAACTTCACTGAAACTTGCGATCGCAGTTCCCTAATTGCCAGGGACCGCTGCTGTCTTTTCCTTAGGCACCCCAAAATACGTCTTCAGCACCTGTAGCACCATCGGTGCGGCAAACGAGCCGCCGCCGCCGCCGGAGTGCTCTCCAAAGGCGACCACCAAAATTTCAGGATTATCCGTCGGGCCGTAAGCCCCAAACCAGGTGTGATTTTCGTAGGGCGGCGCTTCAGCCGTGCCGCTTTTCCCAGAAATCGGCGGCAGCTCGGGTACATTTAAGCTTTGCCCCGTGCCGTTAGTCACCACCTGCCGCAGACCATCCTGTAGCACCTTGACCGTGCTGGGCTTTAGATTTATAGAAGTTTTCCATTCTTTGGTTTCGGCCTTATCCATCAGCAGGTGGGGCGTCACCAGATAGCCCCCGTTCGCAGGCACCGCAAACATAATCGTCACCTGCATGGGCGAAACCTGCATATAGCCCTGACCAATAGACATGTTGATGGTGTCGCCCAGATACCAGCCTTCACCAATGTTTTCTTGTTTCCAAGCCTCGTCCGGGACTAACCCAGCAAATTCTTCAGGCGCAAGCTCAATGCCGGTCTTTTTGCCAAAGCCATACTTGCGCATCCATTCGATAATGGGTTTCTCACCAATCTTGCGGCCCACCTGATAGAAGAAAGTATCGCTACTCATTGCCATCGCCCCCCGAAACCCAAGGGGGCCAAACCCCGCGCGATTCCAGTCCCAAAACTGAATGCCGCCCGCACTGATGTAGGGAAAGGTGGGCAACACCGTATCGGGGGAATACCCTCCAGACTCCAGGGCGGCTGTCGAGGTAATGATTTTGAACGTACTGGCCGGGGGGTAAGCCTGTAAGGTGCGGTTGAGAAAGGGATTGCCGCGGCTGTTGAGCTGCGTCCACTGCGCATCGGTAATCCGAGTCGAGAAAATGTTGGGATCAAACGTGGGGCGGCTCACCATGGCTAAGATCGCCCCATCTCGAGGGTCGAGGGCCACAATGGCACCAATATTGTTGCCCAGGGCGGCTTCCGCACTCCGCTGCAGATCCAGATCGATGGTGAGCTGGACGTCTTGCCCCGATTTTGAGGGTTTTTGTCCCAGGATGCTAATCACCCGACCAGCGCTATCAACCTCCACCTGCTGTCCTCCCCACTCTCCTCGCAGAGAGGGTTCAAAGGCAGCTTCGGCTCCCATCTTGCCGATAAAGTCTCCCAGACGATAGCCGTCTTCTAAACGACGCTGTAGTTCATCGTCGGTAATCTCGCCCGTATAGCCGAGGACGTGGGCCGCCAAGTCGCCATGGGGATAGTTGCGCACCGCTTCTGCCTCAACCCGCACCCCGGGTAACTCAGGGGCATATTCGGCTAAAGCGGTCGCCTGGGCTGGACTGACCCCTCGGGCAATCGAGACGGATTGGGTTGAGTCAAACCCAGCTGTTTCCAGACGCTTGGCAATTTCTTCGGGGGGCACATCTAAAATCTGGGCCAATCGCTTGATCACTTGGGGGCGTTCTTCTTCGGGAAGGGAAATAGGCCAAATCGAAACCGAATGAGATAGACGACTACCCGCTAAAATCCGCCCTTTGCGATCATAAATCGTGCCCCTGGCGGGGCGACGCGGCAGTAACAGTACCCGATTGTCTTCAGCCAGCTCTCGGTTACGGTCTCCCTCTATCAGTTGCAAATAAAATAAGCGGCTACCAATCCCCCCCAGCATGACGAGAGAGAGCAAAATCATAACGATGACCGACTGGTACTGTCGCCCGACCGTTCGCCCTCCTTTTTGATTAATGCCCTGTGAGGAATACTGGATGAATGACATACGTATAGGAGAATTTTGTTAGCAAAGATACATCGCAGCTGCCGTTTCAGCTCTAAAACCGAACTGGGGCGATCTTTTCGGGGTCCTTGCCTTGTTTCTGCAATCAGCCGTGTCCCTATTCAGGAGGATTGTTTAAGAGACGGTAGGGTGAAACTGTAGGGTGAAACTGTAGGGTGAAACTGTCCCAGCATAGCCCTGTTTTCCAACCCATGGCTCTATTTTAGAGCTTTGGCCACCTCCAGCCCCCTGGTTTGTCCCCAGGTAAAAACTTAAGTTTTTAAAACTGGATGTGGTTTATGGCACTATTTTATAGGACTTGGCTCTAAAAATTGAGCCCCCTCGA